>DAOTUR010000439.1:0-4501 GCA_034436915.1 Anaerolineae bacterium | reverse complement strand
ACAAAAGCAGAAAGTCTGTAAATGAGGATAGGGGCAATAGATGGCACATCGACAGGACACAGACATTTTGAAAATCGCTGTGTCCTGCCCTCCATTTAGTAGCCGCGTGCATCCTGCGTGCTGGGCGCTTCGCCCTGCTCCTGGCGGGCAATCGCCACGCCGGAGCTTGTGCCAATGCGATTGGCACCCGCCTTGACCATCGCCTGTGCCGTTGCCAGATCACGCACGCCGCCAGAGGCTTTGACGCCCATGCCATCCTCGGCAATGGCCCGCAGCAGTTCGACATCTTCCACCGTCGCGCCGCCGCCATTAAAGCCGGTGCTCGTCTTGAGGAAATCGGCCCCGGCCCGTTTTGCCAGCAGGCACGCCAGAATCTTTTCGTCTTCGCTCAGGAGTGCTGTCTCGATGATGACTTTGCACAGCGCATCATGATCGTGGCAGACCGTCGCCACATCGCCAATATCGTCAAACACGGCCACAAGATCACGATTTTTCAGCGCCCCAATCGGCACAACCATATCGATCTCCTGCGCCCCGCGCTGGAGCGCTTCACGCGCTTCAAATTCTTTCACCTGCGGCAGTGACGCACCGAGAGGGAAGCCAACGACTGTACAGACCTTGACGGGTGAGCCTTTGAGCAGTTCGAGCGCCAGCGGCACAAAGATGCTGTTGATGCACACGGTGGCGAATTCATACTGCTTCGCTTCCAGGCACAGCATTTCAATCTGGCGGGCTGTCGCTTCGGGCTTGAGCAACGTATGGTCGATAATAGCACTGAGAGGCCCCTCAAGCGGGCGTCCCAGGTCAGGCCGCATCCGTCCGGTGCGGGCTTCGTTGTGGGCTTCGCTGAGGATGGCTTGAACCTGACGGGTTAACTTCCGAATCAGGGCGTCGTCTACGGGCATTCGGGTTATCCTTAGATGTGTAAAATGATTGTCAAGCAATCCGCTCTAACGGCTGAAACGCAGCAGCACCGCTTCAAGAATCGTGCTGAGGATCGCCATAACGATACCCGCCAGCATCGCCCACAGGAAATTATCAATCCGCAGGCTGTCGAGCAGATAATCGGCCAGCAGCAGCAGCACGCCATTAATGACCAGCACGAATAACCCAAACGTGATCAGCACCAGCGGGCATGACAGCACGCGCAGAAACGGCTTGACGAAGGCATTGATGAGGCCAATCACCAGCCCGATCATCAGCAGCGTTGAGAGACTGTCACTGGCGATATGGATGCCGGGCAAAAGCTGCGCCGTGATGAAGATGGCAATCGCATTGATGAAAACACGGATCACAAAGTCACGCATAAACCATTACCTTTCTTTATGAGCAGACACATCGGGCGAATGAGGCAGACCGTCAAGATCGAAGAAGGCGTACATGCCTTCCAGAATTTGCTCGGTGGCTGTGAGCAGCTCGTGATCAGAATCGACCCAATGTAGCGTCACCTGACCTTTATACAGTTCGGCAAAGCGGTGGCTCTGATCGGGATGGACGACAGCATCCTCCGTGCCATGATAGATGAGCACCGGAATATCCAGCGTGACCGCATAGCTGTCATAATGCGCCAGATCTTTGATCAGCCCATAATGCACCGGCACTTCGCGGCTCTGAGCATAATTATAAAACGGCCACGATCCCTGCGCCTCCCAGCGTTCACGCCAGCCCTCGCCAATCGTGCGATCCCGATTGTCCATGAAGTCAAATCCCGGCGCGAGCAGCACCAGCTTGGTCACGCGAGAGCCTTCTGGCGTCTGACGATAGCGATCATAAAAATGCAGCGCCACCGCCGCTCCCATGCTTGACCCGACCAGATACAGCGCTCCATCGTCGGGGACAGAGCGAATCGTCTCCGCCATCCGTTCGAGCATGGCGGTCAGCGTCAGATGTTGAAAATCCGGCACATTCAGATCAGGCACAAGATAGCGAACGCCGCGCTCTTCGAGGGGCGAGCGAAAAATAGCGGCCTTCTTCGAGGAGGGTGAAGAAGCGAAGCCGTGAAGATAAACAACAGTCTGCATAAAATGGCCTTTCGGATCATAAGAATATGCTAATTCAGGCCGCACCTTCGCGCAAGTCATATAGGATAAGAGGATGTGGCATCCGGCAAGAGCGTGCTGTGGATGCCTTGCCCTCCACATACGTTTGGAAGGATTGTGGGTTCAGTGTGCGGCATCATGATCCATAAAAATCCAATGTGTCGGGGCGCTGAATCGGTGTGCATGATGGTGTGGGGCCGCTCATCCGATCTCAATTTGCGGTGGGATTGGCGTAGGGGCGCAGCACGCTACGCCCAATCATGCCGGATGTCCCATCAAGGGCGCAGCACGCTGTGCCCCTACAATCAGCCGAAGTATGCCCTAGACATCCGAGCCTTCACGCGGGAAGTTCTGGCGATACAGCTTGATCGCGTCCTGAATAGCGCGATGGGTTGGCTCCATCGACACCCAACCCTCGCTGGAGGTGCTGACGCCTTGCAGATGCTTGTAGCTGATGAAGAAGTGCTCGACCTCGGCCAGAAAGTGCTTGGGGACATCTTCAAAGGTCTTGATGTGATCATAGTTGGGATCGTTGTGCGGGACGGCCAGGACTTTGTAATCCATCTCGCCCTTATCGATCAGTTTCATCATGCCCAGGACACGCGCTTCGACAACGCAGCCGGGAAAGGTCGGCTCATTCATCATAATCAGGATGTCCATAGGATCGCCATCGTCGAAGAAGGTCTGCGGAATAAAGCCGTAATCCCCTGGATAGTGCATGGGGCTGTAAAGGACGCGATCCAGCTTGATAACGCCCGCCGTTTTGCTGTATTCGTACTTGTTACGGCTGCCTTTTGGCACTTCCACAACAGCGTACACGATTTCCGGCGGCTTGGGGCCAGGGGTAAGATTGTGCCAGGGGTGCAGCATAGAGACTCCCGCGATGGTTTTGCACTTACGTAAGATTTTGCGCGAACACCTGCGCTATGATGTGAAAATGGCATAGAGGGCCTATTTGTAATGCGGCCCCTATGCAATCCGATGTATTTTAATCGTGAAGCGGCTTAAAACATAGAGGACGAGATCTATATGATGCGCTCACGCATACCCAATTGGATGCGCGGTCTGGTGGCTGGTGTTGCCATATTCGTTGTTGGAGTCATGATCGGTGTCTCGGTGTGGCCGTCGGCAACCGGGGCCGCCTTTGATGGCATTTTCTCGAACTCGCCTCAGATTACAGGCGATCTGATCGCTGAGATGGAACGCACCTACGGCGATATTTACAATCGTGCCGCCCCCAGCGTCGTCTCCATTACCGCTCTCTCAGATGCCAGCGGGCAGATGGGCGGCGCGACAGGCTCCGGCTTCATCATAGATACAGACGGTCACATTGTGACGAATGACCATGTGATTGAAGGCGCGACCCGTATTGAAATCAACATGTACGATGGCACTCGTGTCCTTGCCAAAGTCGTCGGAGCCGATGCTGACAGCGATGTTGCCGTATTGAAAGTCGATGTGAGCCAGGATCGTCTGCGTCCCCTGCCCTTTGGTGACAGCGACGCCCTGATCGTCGGCCAGACCGCATTGGCGCTCGGCAACCCGTTCGCCAAAGATTGGACGCTCACCAGCGGCATCATCAGCGCTCTCAATCGCAGCATTGTCGGCTTGAATCGCTATTCTATCGGCGGCGTCATCCAGACGGACGCCGCGATCAACCCCGGCAACAGCGGCGGCCCGCTCCTCAATCTCAAGGGCGAGGTCATCGGCATCAACTCGCAGATCGAAGGCGGTTTGCGTCAGAATGCGGGCGTTGGCTTTGCCATCCCCAGCAATCTGGTCAAGCGCATCGCCTCGGAACTCATCAGCGAAGGCCGCGTGCATTACAGCTTCCTCGGCATCAGCAGCCGCCCAGTAGATCTCGATCTGATCGAGCAGTTCAAACTGCCGAACAACATTCGCGGTGTGGCCGTGCTGGAAGCGACAGCCAAGTATCCGGCAGCGCAGGCCGGGATTCAAACGCTCGGCAATGACTCGATTGATATCATCACCGCCATCGACGGGCGTCCAGTCAACGATTTCGATGACATGATTGGCTATCTCGCCATCCACACCAATCCAGGACAAACGATCACGCTCACGGTGTATCGTCAGGGCCAGATTCTCAGCATCCCCGTCACGCTGATCCAACGCCCGACCCGCCAGTAACGCGATTGATGTCTTATGGTTTTGCGAAACGAGATGTGGCTGTTGTCACATCTCGTTTTGTATGTTCTGATGATCCGGATTCCACGACAGAGACTCAACACGATGGAGAACTGCTGTAAGCATACCCATCCCTGAAGGGAGGGGCTTGTAGCCCTAGTGCTTACCAGACTTGGCCTGAAAAGGCTCCGTTAGAGGCGAATAGATAGGCACTTCGGGATACCTCACCAGTTCCGAACTCTGCGGTGAACGATTAAACAGGCGGCTTGGGAGCCAACCGTGTCGTTCACACATAAACCGTCTCATAACTTTGTCGA
>DAOTUR010000438.1:0-1625 GCA_034436915.1 Anaerolineae bacterium | reverse complement strand
CCCAAAATCCGCGAACAATTTAGCGCTGCGAGGGGCCAGCGGCAGCGGATCGCCGCGCACCAGCGCCGCCAGCAGTTCGAGGGTCGTCATATCCTTGAGGACAGCCAGGGCGTCAAATTCCTGTTTGGCCTTCACGCCGATGCCGCGTTTGGGCGTGTTGATGACGCGATCAAAATTCATGCGATCATCAGGATTGAGCGTCACATGCAGATAGGCCAGCAGGTCTTTCACCTCGCGCCGCTTGTAGAAGCCCACGCCGCCCACCAGCGTATACGGGATGGCCCGCCGCCGTAGAATATCTTCCAGCGCACGCGATTGCGTGTTGGTGCGGTACATCACGGCCATGTCCTGATAGGCATAGCGCTGATTCCGCAGCGTCTCAATCTGATCGGCCACATAGCGGGCTTCATATTCATCGTCATACGCCTCATACACGATGACCTTCTCGCCGCCCTTCTTGTCGGTAAAGAGCGCTTTGGGCGTGCGGTGCGGATTGCGATCAATCACGGCGCGGGCGGTATCGAGGACAACCTGTGTCGAGCGATAGTTCTGCTCCATGACGATCACCTGAGCATTCGGGTAGTCCTGGCGGAAGCGCCGCACATTGCGATAATCGGCCCCGCGAAAGGCATAGATCGATTGATCTTCATCGCCCACCGCAAACAGATTGTTCTGCGGTGCGCCAAACAACTGCACAAGCTGATACTGCACCGTGTTCGTGTCCTGGAATTCATCGACCAGGACGAATTCGTAGCGCTGCTGGTAGCGTTCGCGCAGATCAGCGTGATCTTGCAGCGAGAGCACCATTTGCAGCAGCAGATCATCAAAATCCATCGCATTGCTGTCACGCAAAATCTTTTGATACAGCGGATACACCCGCGACACGACCTCGGTGAAATAATCCGAGGCGACATATTGATGCGGCAGCTTCATCTCATTTTTGGCGGTTGAGATGGCATGGCGCACCTGACGCGGATTGAATTTCTTGGGATCGACTTTGAGGGCTGCAATCGCCTGCTCTGCGGCTTTGTTCTGCTCTTCAACATCGTAGATGACAAAATTTTCGTTATAGGGCGTATAGCCATGTTCCATGCGGAGGATGCGGGCGCACACTGCGTGGAATGTGCCAATCGTCAGACCACGCAGCGGCATATTGAGCAGATTTTCAATGCGATGGCGCATCTCAGCCGCCGCCTTGTTGGTGAACGTCACGGCCATAATCTGATGGGGACGCACATCCATCTCCTGGAGCAGAAAGGCGACACGGCGCGTCAGCACGCCCGTCTTGCCGCTGCCCGGCCCGGCCAACACGAGAATCGGGCCGCGTCCGGCGGTAACAGCGTCGCGCTGCTGCGGGTTGAGAGTGGCAAGCAGGTCAGTCATGAGGGAGAGCTTTCTATCGGGATCATTTGCGATCCATTTTAACAGAAGGCCGTCCGATTCACGACGAAGAGGATATTCAGGAAGAGGGGTAATTCTCGTTGCTATCCAAAACTCAGGTGATACTAGGAAAGAGGCAGCGCCCTAAACGCAAACAGACACGCGGCGGCGTGTCTGTCTGGTAAAATAAGGTTTAGCGTTGGTGATGAGGCCCGTTATTTCTAATCGGCACCGGGACGCGCACT
>DAOTUR010000437.1:0-15662 GCA_034436915.1 Anaerolineae bacterium | reverse complement strand
ACACCCTCTCTCAGTCCTTTGTTAAGGTGCAAAGAGCCTTCTAACACATCAGGGGCGGAAATACAAGTTTTACGCCTTACCTCCCCATCGCTAAAGCGCGGGGCTTCACGGCGCTTCTTTGGTGACAGAAGCTGATTCCGGTGTCCTCAAATCCAACCTGGGACACCGTACCTACAGTCATCCGATGGCGGCGCGGGGTGTTCTGGTGGGGTTTGATCGTCAGGAAACATTCGAGAACGAAATCACATCGGTCAAGACACGCGGCGCTAAAAATACCCAATACTTTGACACGCTTGACGCAGCGCTCGAACGTCTCAAGCTGGTCTTATCGGATGAAGATTAACAGCCTCCGCTGCCGGGAAGAGAACCTGAACGTCTGAGTATCCAGGCCCTCTTCAAAGGGAGGCTTATTCCATTTCGGGCATTTTGAGATAGTTCTCCGGCACAAACAGCGACCCCTGGGTTGTGCCCTGTGGCACGATCTTTTGCAGGCGCTGATCGAGTTCTGCGGCATCCACCTTGCCCGCAAAATAATTCTGGAAGGCGCTCGTCACCTGCCGCACCTCCCGCGCTGATTCATGCACAAACTCCAGCCGATAATGCCCAATGCCACTCCGCAGCATCTGATCCAGATGACGACTGGCGACCTGCGCTTCGGCCCCGAACACGGTATTGCGACAGCCCACATCCGCCATGACAGGATGACTGCGCCCCTTCTCATCGCGCAGGGCGATCTTGTGACTTTCGCACGGATGGCCGCAGTCCAGATAGCTCGTCCCCTTCGAGAGAAAACGACAGAAGACGCAGTGCTCAGTGTGGAAGACGGGCAGATGATGATAGGCGATGACTTCAAAGCGTTCGCCGCCCATGCTCTGCGCCAATGTGCAAATTTGATCCGCGTTGAGATCGTGCGTCGGGGTGATTTTGTCGATGCCAAGCTTAAAATAGGTATCGGCTGTCATCTGATTCGCCACATTGAGGCTGAAATCCCCGATCAGCGGATACTGGTGGCGTCCCTGTAAGGCTTCCAGCAGGCCGCCGGAGCGCACGACAATCGGACAGTCCAGCCGCAGCAGGAAGTTGACGATGCGCTGTTCCTGCGGCTTGAGCACACGCGGGCTTGCCACACGCGGCATAATGCCCGCCGCTTTGATCTTCTCAACCGCCGGACGCAGGCCGTACAGCTCCAGATAATCCAGCGTGATGCTGGCAGGGCGGGCATCAATTGCGGCGTCAAGCTGCTCGGCGGTGCGAATCAACAGATGCAGTTGGGGGGTGGCCGCTGCGGATGTCTCCGTTGGGCGTACCGCCGCTGCGAGGGCGCTCTCCAATATGCTGATCGAATCGTGCGTCACGATGTGCGGCAACCGCGCCTGCTGGCTGACGATCTGCTCAACCGCTTCCTGACGCAGGCGACTGAGCAGCGAATTGGGGATGAAAGGGCTGCCCGCAATATCGGCTGTCAGGGCATCGAGGCGATAGGCCGTATTGCCCAGGCGTCCAAGCTGTGTTTGCAGCTCTTTAAGGCTGATGCTGCGACTGTTGGCGCGGGCCAGAGCCTCATCGGAGGTTACGAGGATGGTGATCTCAGGGTGTTTTGCCAATGTCCAGGTGAGCGTCAGCGGCTGGCCTTCCTGCGCGACCACATGCACATTCACAGGCTGCTTATGGACGGGCGTGTTGGCCTGGGTGAAGGGCTTGCCCGCCTTATCGACGTTGACATCATGGCTGCGCCAGACCCAATCGCCCTGACGGATGCGCCCAAAATCAATGGCGCGATTGGCAAAATACAATTCAATCCGCTTGCCAATGGGCTTGACCTCATACAGGAACCCGCCTTCTTCCGCGATCTCCGGGCTGCGCCAATCCGCTGCATCGAAGACAATGCCATCGCCGGCCTTGAGCGGCGCAAGCGACTGGACATCCGTCGGCTCAATCGCCACACGATCCTTATAGACCTGTGCCACCCGCCCGCACAACACCCCGCGATTGCGCGGGGAACGCCCGCTCACCACCGCCTGATGATCCGTACCGGAGATGAAGAAGGCCCCCAGACCTCTGGAATAGACCTGCTCAATCTCGATTTCTTCCTGGGGCGTGACCGGATTGGGGCGCTTCTCCCAGGCCGCATCCACCGCCCGCCGATACGCGCTCGTCGTCAGCGCGACATAATTCTCATCTTTATAGCGTCCCTCAATTTTGAGGGTCGAAATGCCGATATCGATGATGTCCGGGACTTGATGCAGCGCGTAAAGATCGCCGGGCGAGAGCAGATAGCGGGCGTCGCCCAACGGCTTGAGCTGCTCATCAACGATCAGTTCGTAGGGCAGGCGGCAGGCTTGAGCGCATTTGCCTCGGTTGGCGCTGCGTCCGCCCCAGGCCTCCGATGAGAAGCATTGGCCGGAGTAGGAGACACACAAGGCCCCATGCACAAAAATTTCCAGTTCGCAGTCGGTTTGCTCACGAATGTCGCGCATCTCTTTGAGGGAGAGTTCCCGCGCCAGCACCACGCGCCGCACGCCGAAGCGCTGCGCCAGCGCCACGCCTTCGGCGCTGGTGATGCTCATCTGGGTGCTGCCATGAATATCAACGTCGGGCGCGATCTGATGGGCCAGTTGTGCCATGCCCACATCCTGCACGATGAGTGAATCGGCTCCGGCGGCGGCAATCTGTTCGATGGTTTTGACAGCTTCGCGCAGTTCGTGATCAAAGATCAGCGTGTTAAAGGTCACATAGCCTTTAACGCCGCGACTATGGAGCGTTTGCATGACCTCCGGCAGTTCGGTCAGGCTAAAGCCGACTTTGGCGCGGGCGGTAAAATGCTTGAGGCCAAAGTAGACAGCATCTGCCCCCGCTTCAACGGCGGCGTGAAGCTGGGGCCAGTATCCAGCGGGACTCATGATTTCAGGTTTGAGTGGCATAGGTCAGCGATCTGGGAGATTAACGGTTTGACGGGAGTGTCGTTTCATCCAGAATTATCGCACAGGAGACGGTAAATCTCCAAGACGTTTTGCGCCTGACATTAGGGCGATTGCGTCTAATCGTAATTCGGTGAAATTAAAATGTTCAGGATGGTTCTTGTAGGGGCATGGCGTGCCATGCCCTGGGTTTGGCACGCCAAACCCCTACATAGATACCCCGTGTGAACTTTTGTGAGCCAAAAAATTTAAGATGCAATCGCCCTGCGCCTGACATTAGGGCGATTGCGTCTTGTAATCATTCACCTATCCGTGAGAATCGCGGATTTGTAGGGGCAGGATGCATCCTGCCCTGGTGATTTGTAGGGAATTTGGCGTGGGCGCGATGCATCGCGCCCCTACAAGGGCCTTTGTCGTATGGATAGGTGAGTGATTACTGCGTCTTAAATTTTTTGGTTCACAAAAGTCCATAGAAGGTGTCTATGTAGGGGAACAGCGTGCTGCGCCCCTACAAAAACCATTGTGAATACTCAATTTCAATAAATTACGATTTGACGCGATTGCCCTGATGCTTTCGCACAATCCTTTGACAAGCCAAACTCCACATGTTATCTTCTGTTATGAAGTTCCATCGGTAAACTCCATTTGAGCTACTTACATCCCTTTTCAAAGGAGGCGTTATGTATCGCAAGTTGTCCGTTTCTCTCCTCATGCTGTCGGCGCTGATTGCCACCCTGGTGTTCCTTGTGCCTTTTGCGGGCGCTCAAGATGCGAATAAGGATGTTTATGGGCGCGATCTGCCAGAAGATGCTGCGCCCTACGACATGCAAACCTGGGCCGCGCTGTGCGACTCCACCCGTACCGAAACGTCAGTGTCATCAGTGGTCTCGGTCTATCAGCGCATCTGCGGTGATACCAACATATTTGACCTGCTCGGCGATCCGCTCGTCAACCTGGACGAAAATCTCAATCTGATCCCTGGTGCGGCGGAAAAGTGGGAACCCTCGGCGGATGGCGCGTCGTGGATTTTCTACCTGCGCCCCGGCCAAGTGTGGAGCGATGGCACACCCCTCACCGCCAATGATTATGTTGCCAGCTACCGCTTCATGGTCGATCCCAAGAACGCCTATGACTTTGTGTGGATGTGGCAGGGCACAATCAAGGGTTGGTCAGAGGCCGTCGCAGGCGAAATCAAGCCGGAAGAAATCGGCATGGAAGCCGTCGACGATCTGACCCTCAAGGTCACGACAGATGGCGCACGCCCGTATCTGCCCGGTACGCTGTACTTCTGGCCGCCGATGCAAGCCGCTGCTCTGGCCGCGCATGGCCCCAGCTATATCATTGATCCCAAGCTGAGCGTGTCGTCTGGCCCGTTCATGCTCAAGAGCTTTGAAGCCGGCACGAAGCTGGTGCTCGAAGCCAACCCGACTTACAAAGGCTATCGTCCGCCGTATCTCAAGACCCTCATCGGCAACTATGGCGATCAACTGAACGGCAGCTTCCTCGCCTTCCAGAATCACGATATTGATCGGATGCCCTATGTGCATCTCAGCCCGGCGGATTTCCAGGTGATCGCGGCTGATCCGGTGCTCTCGAAGCATTATCTGCCCAACTTTGGCGATTTCCGCACCGATTACCTGTTCTTCGATACCTATACCGCCCCGTTCGACAATGTGAAGGTGCGTCAGGCCTTCGCCCATGCGCTGGATCGTGAGAGCATCGTCAAGAACGTCATCGGCGAACAGTTCGGTATTCCGGCCTACTCGTTCTTGGCCCCCGGCTTCCCGGCCTCGGATACCAATGGCGATCTGCACAAGTATCAGCAGTATGACTGCGCGGCGGCCAAGACGCTGCTGGCTGATGCAGGCTACCCCGATGGCAAAGACTTCCCGGCGCAGGAATTGAAGCTGCGCGGTGAGACCGAATCCCGCGCCCAGTGGTGGATCGCCTCTGCCGCCTCGATCAGCGACTGCCTGGGTGTGACCATCACTGTCAACAACATGGAATTTGCATCCTTCCAGGAGGCGCTGCTGGCTCGTCCGACGAGCATCACGTTTGGCGCTATTTCCTACGGTATGGATTATCTCGACCCGTCCAACATGCTCGGCGTGTGGGTCTCCACAGGCCGCCATTCGTGGCGCAGTGCCGACTTTGACACGCTGGTGCAGGACGCCAACGTGCTGGTCGGTGAACCTGAGAAGCGTCTCCAGATGTACAAAGACGCCGAAAAAATCCTCGTTGAAGATGCGGCGGGCGTGTTCCTGGTGCATCGTATCCAGGGCGATCTCATCCAGCCGTATGTGGCGGGTGAATGCTTCCGCCCAGATGCACAGGGCGTGTCGGCATGGCATTGGGGCAATGACTGGTGCTGGGGGACGTTCTACATCACCAAAGATGTCATGGACGTGAAGACATATCGCAAGTAGACACCTCTCCCCGATCCTCTTCTACAAGAGGATCGGGGCGGGTTTTTATACCGCGCCACAACGATAAATAGAGATATTGATGTGGGTCTGTAGGGACACGGCCCGCCGTGTCCGAATGGATGGACATGGTAGGCCTTGTCCCTACAAAAACATCTCTCTATGCCCCTCCCTCGGAGCGTAATTGGCACATGCTCTTAAAACCTTCCTTTGACACGAGGATCGGGAATGAGGAGGTCAAAAATATCTGTCCAAACATCTCTCAATCGTCAGAATCCCTATGACTTCTTACATCATTCGCCGCCTCATCAGCCTGTTTTTTGTGATGCTGGTGGTGTCGGCTATCGTTTTTGTCTTGATGAACAATATCCCCGGTGGCCCGTTCAGCCTGGGCGAGCGCGGCTATACGCCCGATGCCCTTGCTAACCTGGAGCGCAAGTACGGCCTGGATAAATCCGTCTTTGAGCGCTACATCAATTTCCTGGGCGGGGCGATGCAGTTGGATTTTGGCAATTCCTTCGCGGTGGCAGGCAATCCCCCCGTGACATCCGTCATCCTGCGAACGTGGCCCGTGACGCTGCATGTGGGGCTGTATACGCTCTTCCTGTCGTACAGCCTCGGCCTGTTGATGGGCATCGTCAGCGCCTACCGACGCGGCAGTTGGATTGATCATAGCGTGACATTCATGGCGACTCTGGGAATCACGCTGCCCAATTTCATCATCGCCTCGTTCTTGCTGCTGATTTTTGGCTATCAAAACGGCTGGGGTGTGCAGAGCAAATGGATGATTCCGCCGCTGTGGGCGGGTGGCCCTGCGCTGCTGTCGCAGGATTACTTTCTCCCGGTCATCACCTATGCGCTTGCGCCGCTGGCACTCGTGGCCCGCTACACCCGCTCCAGCGTCAGCGATGCCCTGAGCGCCGATTATGTCCGCACCGCCCGTGCGAAGGGCCTGCCCAACCGCCTGATTATGACGCGACATGTGCTGCGGAACGCCCTCATCCCGATGATTACGGTGCTGCTGCCGCAAATTCCCAATCTGCTGACGGGATCACTGTTCATTGAAGTCGTCTTTGGCATTCCGGGACTTGGTAAATTCTTCGTGACGAGCATTTTCAGCCGCGATTACCCGATGATTATGGGCCTCGTCATGCTTGTGGCGCTGTTCTGGGGGCTGACGTATCTGCTGACGGATATTCTGTACACGTTGATTGATCCGCGTATTCGCCTGGGAGGTGAGGCCCGATGAGCACTCCTGTCTCTTTGCCCCCATCACGCTCACCCGCTGTGCTGACATATCCCAAGCGCTCACTGTGGCAGGACGCCGCCCGTCGTTTCAGGCGCAGTCCGCTGGCGATGTTTGGACTGCTCATGCTGCTGTTTTTCCTGACGCTGGCCGTAACTGCCGATGTGATCGCGCCCTATCGCTATGACAAGGTTTTCCTGACGCTGAAATCCAACACGCTCCCATTTGTCAATCCCACGCACCCGCTTGGCCTGGACGGGAGCAGCCGCGATTATCTCACGCGCCTGATCTATGGAGCGCGGACATCGATGCTGGTTGGGCTGATGGTTCCACTGATCTCTTTCAGCATCGGCGTGCCGTTGGGGGCGATGGCGGGTTATATTGGCGGCAAGTTCGATTTTATGATCATGCGCCTGGTCGATGTCGCAACCGCGATTCCGCCACTTCTGTTTGCCTTGTTCCTGCTCAGTGTCGTGGGCAACGGCGTGTGGAATGTGATTGTAGTGCTGGCTGTCACCAGTTGGATTGAGCCAACGCGCCTGACGCGAGCGCAGTTCCTCGCCTACCGCGAGCGCGAGTTCATTGTGGCGGCACGAGCGATGGGAGCGCAGCACTGGCGCATCGTGTTCATCCACATTTTACGTAATGTCCTGTCGCCGCTGATCGTGGCGTTTACCTTTGCTGTGCCGCTGGCGATTTTCGCGGAGGCGGGCTTGAGCTTCCTCGGCATCGGCATCACTGAGCCGACGGCCAGTTGGGGCAAGATGGTCGGGTCGGGCATCGGGAATTTCATCCGCGTGTACTATCACATCGCGCTCTTCCCGACGATTCTGGTCGCGCTGACAATGCTGTCCTTTTCGTTCGTGGGCGATGGGCTGCAAGACGCGCTTGATCCGCAGCGGTCAAATTAACCCCTCTCCCCGCTCTCCCCACTTCGTAGAGAGAGAGCCTATTTCCCTCCTTGCGAAGCGGGGAGGGCTAGGGAGGGGTTGCTTGCGAAGCGGGGAGAGCGGGGAGGGGTGTTTTCTATGCAGCGCCGAGATTAATCCTCATCATCCTCGAAGGTGTCGATGGCGAGTTTTCCTTCGCCATCGTAGAAGTGATCGACTTCATCATCGGTCTCATCTTCATCGTCCTCGTCATCTTCGTCCAGATCGTCGAAATCCTCTTCGTCGTCAGAGTCGTCTTCATAGACCTCTGCGCCTTCGTCGTTGAGATCGTCGTCCTCATCATCGCCCGGCCCCACCAGAAACATCTCAATGTCATTCGCCATGTCACACATGCCTTTTCTGGATGATCCATAACCGCGCTTATCGTAGCGCATCTTGCCCATCCGCAAATGAGCGACTCATGACAGGTGTGATGGGGCTACTCGGCCACGCCCTCGAAGGCGGGGATCGCTTCGCCGCCTGCGGTCACCAGCAGCGTATTGACCTGATGTCCGATAGGCAAAAGGCATGAGGTCTGGGCCTGATCCTTGAGGCCCCAATCGCTGAGGGTGTAGGTGGCGATACCGCGCAGCAGGCCCTCCGTCTCATTGCCGCCGAGGGCGATAATCATCTTCTCCGGCAGGGTTGAGGGTTGACGCAACCATGCAATGTGTTGGGCAATCTGAGAACGACGCTCGCTGGTATAGTCGGGACATGCTTTCATCAGGGCTTCAAGGTCATCGATTTTGGCGGCCAGTTCGCCTGCAAGCGGTGTGGCACGCGGGAGCTGCGTCAGATCGGCGGCAATCGCGCTGCTCGCCACATTCGCCTGCTGAGTGGGCATCTGCTGCTGCGGATTATCGCCCGCAGTCCGAGAGCGCAGCACAATCACAGCACCAATGCATGTCAGCGTAAAAATGATCACACTCACAGCAAAGAGCCGTTTGTCAGCCGTTTTGGGAGATGTCATAGACGGTTATTGCCCCTGGAGTGAGCGCAGATACTGGTAAAGATTGGCCGCGCCCGTCTCGCTGAGACGGTTGGTCGCATATTGATGAGCGGCCCCAAGCTTGCCGCCGGAACGCATGAAGGTGATAAACGCCTCCTGATTGGCGCTGTAGGTCAAAAGAGAACTCCCTTTATCCGTTCCTTCGCCGCCTGCGCCATGACACGAGGCACAGTCCAGCACCTCATAGCGCCCCTTGCCGCGTTCGACGGCCTGCGGATCGAGGGACACAACGTCTGCGGTGGCATCGGCTTTGACGGCCAGCGTTGCGCCCGCAGTGGCGATCTGCGGGGCGTCCGTCGGCTGTGAAAAGCTGAAGGTGGGAAGACCGTTAACAGGCGATGTGGCGCTGGTGGTAGGGCTGCCGCCTGCTCCGCTGCATCCTGCCATCAAAAGCATCACCCCGATCATCATAAACTGCTGGCGGACGCGCATAAGTCTTCCTCTCATGACGATAATCATACTTAATTATAGCGATGAATGCCTGTCTGCCCCACCTTTGCCCCGCCCTGGAGCGGTGTCCACGCTGGCGAAGCCTTAATCGTACTTGAGGGTCAGATATTTTCGCACCTTCTCTAAAAATTGGGCGAGATTATCCGGGTTCTCGCCGCCAAAGCCCTCAATCGTAAAGGCTAAACACTTTCCCGGCGTATTCAAATACGGCGGAGGCGATACGGGCAGGAACATGACCTGTCCGCCGCCTCTGCGATAATCATTATTGATCGCCCAGGCCAGATGCTCCAGCAGATACCAGCCAGAACGATCTGAGGGCAGGGTAAACTTCACATACCATGTGCCAATTTTCCATTGCGATGCATTGGTGATGATGTCATGGCCGCCGCAGCTTCCCAGTGTCCGCACATGAGGATAGCCATTGAGCGCCCGCACCAGCGACACGATATTGGCATCCAGTTGATCGTAGGGAACGCCTTGTTTGGCGGCTTTGATCGGCGTCATGGCAGGCGGTTGTGGTGAAAGCGTGTCATGCAGTTCAGCATCTTCCAGGCCGTCGGCGTCTTTCAAGTCATTCTCTTCGGCCATCGCCATGATATCGCGTTCGCAGTCGATACAAATTTGCTGCGTCTTCCCCCATACACTGAAATTGGCAACCTGACGGCGGCGCTCACAGATCTTACACTGCTGGCGAGGTGGTTTGCTCATGATCATCAATCCATCGTTAAAATCGGATCTGCAAATGTCTCAGATCGCTCGCGGGCAAAGGCTGTATGTCTGACAGGCATGATTATAACCGTTTCTTCGCCTCAGCCCTACCACATGCGACCCGCCGTGCATGGCCCTTCACCCCTGTCATACGGCGAGTTTGTGCTCAGAATAGTCATCTTGCCCTATTCACGCCCACAAGTCTTGACCAAAAACGGGCGAAAATACGAAAGATTCAGTATGATTTGTTGTAGGGTTTTGCTGTAACGGTCAGGATGGTGGGCAAAGAATGCCAGATGACACGCTCACAATCAAAGGTGTGAATGACGGACTGCTTATCACACTGAGTCCAACCGAGCAATGGGAACGCATTACAACCGATCTGGCCGCTCGCATCGATGACAAACTCGATTTTTTCAGAGGCGCAAAGGTCACGATTGATACGGGTGAGCGTCCTGTCCCTAAATATGAATTGACTTCGCTGCGGGCGCTGCTGGAGCGGCGGCAAATGCTGCTGGCTGTCGTGGTGAGTGAGAGCCAGACCACATTGGCCTCGGCTACTGCGCTGGATATTCGCACACGCTCGACTCTGGTTGCGCCGCGTGCGGAAGATGCCGAGCATGATGATGTCGCGCCGATTGACCCGGAAGAACAGGGCACAATTGGTGTTATGATACGGCGCACTCTGCGTTCGGGACGCACCGTCCACAGTCGCGGGCATGTGGTCGTCTATGGTGATGTGAATGCAGGCGCAAAAATTATTGCAGCGGGCGATATTATCGTGTGGGGCAAGCTGCGCGGCATGGCCCATGCCGGGGCCGAAGGCGATACGACAGCCGTTGTCTGTGCGTTGGATATGAGTCCCAATCAACTGCGGATCGGCGATCATATCACCACCGCCCCGCCGGATAAGCGGCGCAGCAATCGGCCTGAGATCGCCTGTGTCAAAGATGATCATATCGTTGTGGAAGCCTGGAGCTAAACGAGTAGAGGATAAGACATGGGGGCAAAGGTTGTTACGGTCACATCGGGCAAAGGCGGCGTGGGCAAATCGACCACGACAGCCAATTTAGGCATCGCACTGGCCCGCCTGGGTAAGAAAGTCGTCATGATTGATGCAGACATTGGGCTGCGTAATCTCGATGTGATTATGGGCCTGGAAAATCGCATTGTGTACGATCTGGTCGATGTGGTGGAAGGGCGCAGCAAACTGCGTCAGGCCATGATTAAGCACAAGCAGTTCCCCGACCTGCACTTGATCCCGGCGGCCCAGACACGCGATAAAACGGCGGTCAGTCCTGCCGATATGATTCAAATCTGCAACAAGCTGCGCGATGATTTTGATTTCATCCTGATCGATTCGCCCGCAGGCATTGAGCGCGGTTTCCGCAATGCGGTGGCCCCGGCAGATCGCGTCCTCATCGTCACCAATCCTGAAGTCTCGGCGGTGCGCGATGCGGATCGCGTGATTGGCCTGCTGGAAGCGGAGAACAAGGGGCCGGGCCAACTCATCCTCAACCGCTTGAAGCCGGCAATGGTCAAACGCGGCGAGATGCTGTCGCCAAGTGATGTGACTGATCTGCTTGGGCTTGAGATTATTGGCATCGTCCCCGAAGATGATCTCGTCATCCCGGCGTCGAACAGCGGCGTTCCGGTCACGCTCAATGACACATCGCGGGCGGGCATCGCGTTCAACAATATCGCACGGCGTTTGTGCGGCGAAACAGTACCGCTTATGAATCTGGATGAACCCGAAGGCTTCTTTAAGCGTTTGGCGCGTCTCTTCAGCGGCAACTAAGACTTCCCGTCAGGGGGTTATCAGGGGACATATCATGGCGAATTTTTTTGACCGCATGTTAGGACGGCAGCCCAAAGATGGTAGTGGGTCAGTGGCCCGCAATCGTCTTCAATTGGTGTTGGTGCATGATCGCATCAGTCTTCCACCGGAACGCCTGCGCGAACTGAAAGAAGAGCTTCTGGCGGTCATCTCACGTTATGTACCCGTCGATGGGAACGCCATCGATATTACCCTGGTGCAGCCTGATCGCAACAGCAGCAAGATCGTGGCCGAGATTCCGTTTGGCAAAGGCGCGATCCAGTTGGAGGGCGGCCTACACAACTATACCGAAGATGATGATCTCGATGCGAGTGAAGAGCCGTCCACCCATACCAATGAGGAGACGCCATCACGCCACGATGGTGAGGCGCTTTAGGGCGGGGCGGATTGATGCTGGAGATGCGCCCCTATCCGCCTGCCCACGCGATGCTTTATAATCTCGTCTCTCGTCCATGTGCTGGATAAATTCATGAACGAATCGGGACATTATTGGCAGCGCTTCGATTATATTCTGCTGGGTGCTGTCACGCTTTTGATCCTCTTTGGGATTATGATGATTGCCAGTGCCACACGCGGCGCGATTGCCGACGAACTCATCAATCGCCTCCCTGATCAAATCCGCTTTGCTATTGTGGGCTTTATCGCCATGTTCGCGCTGGCGCTGATGGATTATCGTCTCCTCAGCGGCCTCTCCACATGGCTGTATGGCGGCATGATCGTGCTGCTGCTCATGGTCATCTTCCTCGGTGTGGAAGGCGATGCCGGAGCGCAGCGCTGGCTCAATATCGGCATTCGCATTCAGCCCTCCGAAATTGGCAAAATCATCATCATCGTCACCCTCTCCACCTATCTCGCCGCCCGCTATAAAGAGATGAACAAATTCAGCACCGTCATCGGCTCGTTGATTCATCTGGCGATTCCGGCGGGGCTGGTGTTCATTCAGCCCAATCTGGGGACGACGCTGGTGTTTGTCGTCATCTGGGGAGCGATCATGTGGGGGGCCGGGCTGCGCGTGCGTCATATCCTGATGATCGCGGGTGCGGTGCTGCTGATTTTGCCTATCGCGCTGACGCAACTCAAACCCTATCAACTCTCGCGCATCACGACCTTCGTCTGCCGCGACTGTGACCCCGAAGCCCGTTATAACATCGAGCAGGCGCTGATCAGCATTGGCTCCGGCGGCATGTTCGGTAAAGGCTATGCGGCTGGCTCACAGAACGTAGGCCGTTTTTTGCGTGTACGCCATACGGATTTTATCTTCAGCGTGATCGCGCACGAGTTTGGCATGGTCGGCGGCCTCGCCGTGATGAGCCTGATTGGGGTGGTGCTGATGCGAATCTTGCGCGGCGCACGCACCGCCAGCGACCCGCTCGGCAGCATGATCTGCTATGGGGTGGCGGGGATGATCTTCTTTCAGACGGTGGTCTCCATCGGCATGAATATCAATATTATGCCCGTGACGGGGTTGGTGCTGCCCTTCGTCAGTTCGGGCGGCACCTCGCTCCTGTTTACGATGATCGGTATTGGCCTTGTACAGAGCGTGATCTTACGTCAGCGCCGATTTAAATGATCTCTATGCACCTCACTATCCATCTATCCTCTCTCACAAGGGGCGAAGGCGGGAATGGTGTGAGAAGCCCCTCTACCACGCAGTGGGAGAGGGGTTGGGGTGAGGGTAAAAGAGTCAAATAAAAAACCTATTCAAAACTGAGGTTTTATACCATAACATCATGGTATGATACATCGTGACCCTGTATGACACATTGAGGATTTCTATGACCGATAAACCTGTGCGGACACGCTTCGCCCCCAGCCCAACCGGATCACTCCACATTGGCGGCCTGCGAACGGCGCTCTTCAACTGGCTGTTTGCGCGGCATCACGGCGGGCAGTTTTTGCTGCGGATCGAAGACACCGATCAGAAGCGCTTTGATCCGAACGCCCTGCAAACGCTGATTGAGGCGATGAAATGGGCGGGCCTGAATTGGGATGAAGGCCCCGATATTGGCGGCCCCTACGCGCCCTATGTGCAGTCTGAGCGGCTGGATTTGTATCAGAAGTGGGCGCAGTGGCTCGTCGATCAGGGCAAGGCGTATAAATGCTTCTGCACCTCTGAGCGTCTGGAACGAATCAACAAAGAGAAGCAGGCCCGCAAGGAGCCGCCCGGCTATGATCGCCACTGCCGCAATTTAACGCCGCAGCAGGTGGCCGAGCAGGAAGCCCAGGGCCTCAAATCCGTGATTCGCTTCAAGATGCCGCTCGATGGACAGGTCGTCATCTCAGATTTGATTCGCGGCCCTGTGACGTTTGAGAACGCCATCCAGCAGGACGCGGTGATTTTGAAATCGGACGGCTTCCCGACCTATCATCTGGCGCATGTGGTGGATGATCACTTCATGGAGATTTCACATGTCATGCGGGCCATTGAATGGCTGCCCTCGGCCCCGCTGCATATGAATCTGTGGTATGCCTTCGGCTGGGATGTGCCGCACTATGTCCATCTGCCCGTGATGCTTAATCCCAATGGTCAGGGCAAGATGAGCAAGCGCAAGCCACCGCTGGATAAATTCGGCAAGGTCATCCCGGTGATGGTGCATGATTACATGCAGATGGGCTATCTGCCCGAAGCCATGACCAATTTCCTCGCCAATATCGGCTGGAGTTTTGGCGATGATCGTGAAATCTTCTCGATGGCCGAGGCGATTGAGCGCTTTGATATGACGCATATCAATCAGGCCAACAGCGCCTTCCCGGTAGAGAAGCTCGATTGGGTCAATGGCGAGCATCTACGCCAGCTTGCGCCTGACGATCTCGCCAAACGGCTGCGCCCGATCCTCGAGGCGGCTGATCTGGAAGTCAATGTTGACACGCTGCTGCACATCGTCCCGCTGGTGCAGACACGCCTCAAGACACTGCACGAGATTGTCGATCTGGCGGGCTTCTTCTTCCGCGATTACAGCGCCTTTGTCGCGCCTGCATCCGAGATCTTGCTTCAGAAGAAGATGGATGCCGCCCGCACGCTCACCATCCTCAATGAGTCGATTGCGCTGATTGAATCGATGAGCAGTATGGCACATGAGCCGATGCATGAGGCGTTCAAAGGGCTGGCCGAACGGCTTGAGATCGGTAACGGCCCGCTGTTTGGTACGCTGCGCGTGGCGCTGACCGCTCAGACCATCTCCACACCGACGTTTGAGACGATGGAGGTGCTTGGCAAGGCCGAGTCGCTGCGGCGCTTGCGCCTTTCGGTGGCGCGTCTGACCGAGCAGCATCCTAATCCGTCGGTTTGATCGCACGTCATAGATTGCGATTGAAGAGGGTACAAATCTCTGTACCCTCTTTGCGTTTTTGAGGACTGGTCAGCCCTGTCAGGTCAAAATTCAGTCTTGAAAGTCCTGGGTGGCCATAGTAGAATGACTTGCATTGGTGGGAGATAGTTTAATGGCAAAACCGCTGATTCTGGATCAGTCATTCTTGGTTCGAGTCCAGGTCTCCCAGCTCATTTGAAGCCAGTTCGAACATTCTGGATGAGGATCGACAGAGACATCTCTGTCGATTTTCATTTGGGGTCTGACACCTTCATGCTGGCTCACAGTACGTATCTCATCAGTCAAATCTTTTAGATACGCGAATGGAGTTCGCAACTCCAACTTTACAGTTCCCTCGGTGTTCACGGTAACTCGTTCAACAACCTGACGCAGCAACTCTTTTTGGTCGTTGCGCTCCAAGCTATTATACAACACTCCGATCTTTGCGATAATTCCAAGCGCCGTATCCAGATTATTGATGTGATATTCTTGTTCCTGTTGAACAGTTTCGAGACTTTGGCGCAGTTTCTGTCTGCGGTCCTGCCATTCAGCCCATAAATTATCCCAAATAGCGTCAGTGATTTTTCCTGAAGCAAATAATCGCGCCATACGTGCTTCTTCTTCATCGACAGCTTTCAGCGCAACCTCAATTTGAATTCGCTCATCTGGTTTCAGATGTCCTAGCTTCTGAGCAAGCTCATGCGTATAGCTTGCTCGAATCAACGGGAGCATTTCGGGATCAACCTGAATTCTTGTTAATTCACTGGGAATCTGGTCATCTACATCCCGACACAAAAAGCTAGCACCTCCTGCGCTTGCCACACGGTAATAGGG
>DAOTUR010000436.1:0-9369 GCA_034436915.1 Anaerolineae bacterium | reverse complement strand
TCAGGCAAATTTGATCCCAAAAATCGGTTTACAAAAGGTCACAAAGTGTCAAATTTTCGCCAAAATCCTGCTTTTTCACACACTCTGAATTTTGGCGAAGGTATTGGTTATGGATAGGTGAATGATTACCTTTTGCAAACAATTCAGGGTGCAGCCTTTGCGCCCCTACAAGGTCTTGTTTTATGTCGTTTGTCCATAAACATCAAAGATTTGTAGAGGCGCAGCCTGCGCTCTGGCCCCAAACGCATATGCTCCGACTGCGAGCGCTGGTTGTCCTCCTCGTCCTCCTGCTGGCTGCCTGCCGCCAGACGCCCGCCGCGCCAAAACTTCTCGTGTCGGTGGTGGCTGATGGCCGTGAACGCACCTTCCAACTGCCGGAATCGATGACGGTAGAAGAATTCTTGAAGCAACCGGAGATCAACATCCAGGTCGGCGATGCGGATCGTTTGACGCCGCCGCGCTTTACCCAGTTGAGCGATGGCTCACGCATCACAATTGTGCGCGTGACCGAAGAAAATAAGTGTGAGACCGAAGACATCCCCTACAGCCGCGAGACCATCCAGAATGAAGGCTTTGCGCCGGGCGAAGAGCGCCTGTCGCAGCCCGGCGTCAATGGCACGCAGGAGGTGTGTTATCGCATCCCGTATAACGATGGTGTGGCCGGGGATCGTATTCAGGTTGGGCAGCCCAAAATCCTGAAAGCCCCGCAAAACGAAGTCGTCGTCGTCGGCATCCAGACCAATCCCGAGCCTGTCACCGTGAGCGGCACGCTGGCGTATATCAACAACCAAAATGCCTGGGTGATCCAGGGCAGCAGCCTCAACAAGCGGCCCCTGACGACCACCAGCAATCTGGATGGCCTTGTACTGGCGCTATCACAGGATGGCCGCACGCTGATTTACACGGCTGATCCTGTCGATGATCAGGAGTTCGTCAATGAGCTGTGGCTGACAGGCACAGGCCAGGACAGCACGCCCGTAAAAACCAGCCTGACCGATGTCCTCGTGGCGGAATGGCAGCCCGCCGCCGAAGACACGATCAGCTATTCCACAGGCGAGGTGCAGGCCATCGCCCCTTTCTGGAAAGCCCTCAACAACGTCTATCTCATGCGCGTTGACCCCACGACGGGCCAATCGCTCAATATTAAGCCTGTGGTCGAGGAATCGCCCAGCGGCCTCTATAGCTGGTGGGGTACGATTTACAGGTGGTCACCGGATGGCAAAACATTGGCTTGGGCGCGGGCCGACGCTGCCGGGATTGTGGATGCGGATGGCAAGCTCGTTCCTCTCGTGAGCTATAGCTATTTCCGCACGCAGCAAAATTGGTCATGGCGGGCCAATCTGTCCTGGTCGTGGGATAGTCAGTTGCTTGTCACCACCGCACACGGCAGTCCCGTCGGCAGCGAACCGCCTGAGACAAGTCCGGTCTTCAATATCGTCGCCACCGATACCAAAGATCAGCTTGAGGCGACGATTGTGTCCGGCGCAGGCATGTGGACTGCGCCCCAATTTTCGCCCAAATGGGATGCGCCCAGCCTCAAATATGAATATGGCGCATTGGCCTACTTGAAGGCGCGGGATGCCTATAACAGCATCAATGGCGAATATGATCTCGTCGTGGCAGATCGGGATGGCAGCAATGCCGATATCGTCTTCCCGCCCAAAGGCCAGCCCGGCATCAGCGCCAATATTCAGGGTGGCCTCACCAATCAGGATTACACCTGGAGTCCCGATGGCAAACAGATCGCCCTCATCTATGATGGCAATTTGTGGATGATCGATGTGATCACGCGGGTCGCCCATCAACTGACGTTTGACCACCAATCCAAATTTCCTGTGTGGGCGTCATGACGCGATCTCTGCTTCTGTTTTTACTCGCCTGTGTCGCGCTCACAGGCAGCATCAGCGCCATTTTCGCCACCTCTGCCGAGCGCGATATCATGCTGCGCGGCGTGGTTGACGCCACCACCACCACCGAACTCCCCTACCGCGTGCCGCGCCTGGGCGTGAATGCCGATCTGACCCAGTATCCCGCCGACCAGCTTCCGATGCATTTCAAGCTGATGCAGCAGGCAGGCGTAACGTGGGTGCGGCAGTATGTCTCTTGGGATCAGGTCGAGGCGCAGCAGGGGGCGTATGATTGGGCAGCGCTAGATGCCATCACCCAGGCTATGCGCCCCTATGAAGACTTGCGCCTCATTCTCGTCATCATGGACAGTCCGGCCTGGTCACGCCCGCAAACCGAGGCCGATAACGTGACTGCCCCGCCCAATGATCCCGCTACGCTGGCGACATTCGCGGCAGCATTGGCCGCCCGCTATGGCGATCAGGTCGATCATTATCAGGTGTGGGATGAACCCAATCTCGATGATACCTGGGGCAAAGCCGATCCACGCCCGGCGGATTATGCCGCCCTGCTATGTCAAGCCTATACCGCCATTCACGGCGCAGATGCCCGCGCCACCGTTCTATTGGGCGCACTCGCCCCCACCACTGAACTCAGTGGGCAAAATATCGCTGATTGGCGTTATCTGGATCAGTTATATGCGCTCGACGCAGGCAAATGTTTCGATGCCGCCGCCGCCAAGCCCTACGGCTTTGATATCTCACCGCTGGATCGCACGGTGCGAAATGATGTGCTCAATTTCTCGCGCTTCATCCTCGTGCGTGAGGTCATGGTACAGCATGGCGATGGTCGCAAAGCGCTGTGGGCCAGTCAATGGGGCTGGAACAGCCTGCCCGACAATTGGACGGGTCAACCGTCGATCTGGCGTCAGGTGACGCAGGCGCAGCAGCAGCAGTACACGACAGAGGCATTCATCCGCGCTGACCGCGAATGGCCCTGGCTCGGCGGCATGATTATGGAGCATTGGCAGCCCAATGTATCCGCCGATGATGCCCAGTGGGGCTATGCCCTGCTTGCGCCTGATAACCAGCCGATAGCCCTGTATACAACGCTGGCAAATCTCCCGCGTGAAACAGCGCGTAACGGCGTCTTCCACCCGATTACATCCTATGCCCGTTACAGCGGCGTCTGGACATTCAGCTCACAGGGCGCAGATATTGGCTGGCTCGAAACCAGTGACAGCCAGCTTGAATTTGACTTTAGCGGGCGTGATCTGGCCTTGTGGACGCGCCAGGATGATTACGTCGCCTTCCTCTACCCCACCATCGACAACCAGCCCGCCAATGCGCTGCCCCGCGACAATGCGGGCCATGCCTATGTCTTCCTCCGCAGCGCCACCCTGCTCCCCGAACTCAATGTTGTGCCACTCGCCCATGCGATGGCGGATGCGCCGCACACGCTGCATGTGGTGGCAGATCGCGGTTGGGATCGCTGGGCGCTGGCGGGCTATGCTGTCAGCGAGGGCAATCTCGCGCAGCCCTACCAGACACAAATCACGCTGGCGGCCTTGACCGCGTTTGTGTGTGCGCTGGCCGTGCTGTACACCGGGTGGCAGGTCGATTGGGCCGCTTATCGTCCATTAGCACTCATCGGGCGGCGGCTCTCGATAGGCCAGCATCTCGGCGTGAGCCTCATCACCTCATTCGCGCTCATGCTTGGCCTTCTGCTCACATGGAATGATGCGATTCCGACGCTGTTTCGGCGCGATACACTCAATCTGGGGGCGCTCATCATCCTCAGCGGCGGTCTGCTGGTGCTTCAGCCGAGCCTGATTTTGGCGATCATCACGCTGGTCATCCTGTTCTGGCTGATTTATCAGCGTCTTGAGCACGGCGTCCTACTGGCGCTAATCTTCGCCCCGTACTATCTCTTCCCCCTTAAGCTTTATATCTATGGCTTCCCGATGGTCGAACTCATCACGCTCCTGACAGCCGCCGCCTGGATTTTGCACGTCCTCGCGGATTGGGGCCGCGAACGGCGGCGCGATGCCTCATTCTCGCTCTGGGCACGCATCGTGAGCCGCTGGCACACGCTCGATACCTGGGTTGTGGCATGGCTCGTATTGGGTATAGCAGCCATGCTGTGGAGTGAACGGCGCGGGCCAGCCATCACGGAGTTTCGCACGTTCTTTCTTGAGCCAGCGCTGTTCTATGCCATCCTGCGTACCAGCGTGCGCGATGTCAGGACGCTGCGCCGCTGCGTTGAGGCCTTGATTGTGTCAGGCGCTGTCATGGCCGTGATCGGGCTTGTGACGTATGGCCGTTGTGTGCTCACCGATGTGTGTACGGCTGTCATCGAGGCCGAAGGCGGCACGCGGCGGCTTGCCAGCGTCTACGGCTCCCCGAACAATGTGGCGCTGTTCCTGGGGCGCTGTATTCCGTTCGTCATCGCGTTTTTGCTGACTCCAGCCCAACATGTAGGGGCGCAATATATTGCGCCCGATCAATCCAATCTCTGGGAGCGTTATCGCAGACCAATTTACGCGGGCATTCTGCTCATCATGCTCTTGACCGTCCTGCTCACGCAGAGTGTCGGGGCCTTAACGCTGGGTATGCCAGTGGGCATTGCGGTTGTGCTGCTGCTGCGTTATGGGCAGCGGGCGCTGTGGCCGCTGGCCGGGTTTGCCGCGCTCGGCACAGCGCTTGTGGGTGTCCTGTCGCAGATATCAGATCGTTTTGCCAGCCTGTTCACGGCGGATCGCGGCACGACCTTCATCCGCCTGCGCCTGTGGGAGAGCACGCTTGATATCCTGCGCGATCATCCCATCACAGGCCTCGGTCTGGATCAATTTTTGTATGTGTACCGCGACTCCTACATCCGCCCCGATGCGGTGTATGATCGTGATCTGTCGCATCCGCACAACATCCTGCTCGATTTCTGGATTCGGTTGGGCATTGGCGGGGCGCTGCTCCTCCTCATCGGGCAAATTGTGTTCTGGCGCACCTGCCTGCGGGCGCTGGCCGTCTGGCGCACCCGTGATGCCTCAGCCCAGGCGCTGCTGATCGGGGCGATGGGCGCGATGGCGGCACTGATCGCGCATGGCATGATTGATAACAGCGTCTATGTGGTCGATCTGGTGTATATTTTCATGCTGCTGTGGGCGATTCCGTCGGTGCTGGACAGCCTGCCCAGTGGAGATCAATCCTGAACTGCTCAGTTTGTGTCCTTTGCGGGCCACCATTTTTTTGATAGACTTTCGCGGCGCTACGGGTATGTGCGGGAAAAGGAATTGATCTTGCGAGTTTTGATTACAGGCGGGTCGGGGTTCATCGGCTCTCATTTGAGTGAACGGTTTCTAGCCGAGGGCTACCGCGTGGTGGCGCTGGACAATTTCATCACGGGCAGTTACCGCAATATCCAGCATCTCGTCGGCAACCGCCAGTTCGAGTTCATCCATCATGACATTACCAATCCGCTGTATCTACCGGGCGAGATTGACGCGGTGCTGCATTTTGCCAGCCCTGCCAGCCCCATTGATTATCTGCGCTATCCGCTGGAAACGCTGCGCGTCGGCTCGTATGGCACGCATGTCGCGCTGGAACTGGCCCGCGAGAAACGTGCTCGCTTCCTGATGGCCTCAACCTCAGAAATCTACGGCGATCCGCTGGTGCATCCGCAGGTGGAGGGCTATTTTGGCAATGTTGATACGATTGGGCCGCGCAGCGTCTACGATGAAGCCAAGCGCTATGCCGAAGCCGCAGTCATGGCCTATCATCGTGAATTTGGCTTGCAAACTCGTATCGTGCGAATTTTCAATACCTATGGGCCGCGTATGCGCCTGGATGATGGCCGCGTCGTGCCTAATTTCGTCGGACAGGCGTTGCGGAATGAACCTCTGACGGTATATGGCAAAGGCGATCAGACGCGCTGCTTCCAGTACGTCGATGATCTGGTCGAGGGCGTGTACCGCTTGTTGAACAGCGATTTTTTCGAGCCGATCAATATTGGCACGACGGAAGAGATGACCATCCTCGAATTTGCCGAAGCCGTGAATGAGGTCTCAGGCAATCAAGCGGGCATCATCTTCCAGGCGGAGCAGCGTATCCAGGGTGACCCACAGACGCGCCGCCCCAATATCGAACGCGCTAAAGAGGTGCTGGACTGGTCGCCCAAAGTGTCGCTGGTCGATGGCCTGACCAAGACGCTGACCTATTTCCGCACCGTCGTTTCATAGCCACCCCGTCGCTTGATGACACAGCGTCTGCCTCGCCTGTTCCTGCTTCCCCGTAATCTTGTGTGGACGGGCGGCGCGATTCTCATCGGCACAGCAGCGGGACTCCTGCCGCCGCTGTGGGCGCTGTTTTTGCTGGCCCTGCTCATCGCCGCGCCACTGTTTGCCATTACCCCGCTGGCGGCGCTCGGTGCAATGCTCATCCTGTCGCCGCTCCGCACGCTCATCAGCACCGAAGCCGCCTACAAGCCGCCCCTCGACAGCGGCCAGATCACCTTTCTGCTGTATCTGGTATCGTGGGCCGTCACGCGCATCGCCCAGCGTCAGCCGCTGCTGCGCTTCAAGTCGTCACCCGTCTATGTGCCTGTGCTGATCTTCACGGCGGCGGGCGGCTTGACGGCCTGGAGTGCGCTGTCACTCGGCTCATGGATCACGGAATGGCTCAAGTGGTGGATCGTCCTGGTGATGATTTACACCCTCCTGAGCATGGATCGCCGCGTGTGGACGTGGGTCGTGGGCCTGCTGGTGGCCGCCGGGGTGGGCAATGCGCTGGTGGGGATTTACATCTTCTTTGGCGGCAGCGGGGCCGATCATCTCGTCATTCTGGGGCGCTTCTTTCGCGCCTTTGGCACGTTTGGGCAGCCCAATCCCTTCGGCGGCTTTCTCGGCCTGCTCATGCCGCTGGCCGTGATGATGACCTATGGCTATGCCCAGCGCCTATGGGCTGTGTCTCGTGCCATGCATCGCTGGCCGCGCCAGGAGATCATGCTGTTGGTGTTTTATGGCGGCGCATCGCTGCTGATGCTCACGGGCATTTTGATGTCATGGAGTCGTGGCTCATGGCTGGGCATCGCCCTTGCAAGCGCAGTCATGGCCTTCGCCCTGCCCCGGCGCATCTGGCAGAGCATTGCCGTGACAACGGCGCTCGTCGGCACTGTCGCGGTCATGTGGGCCGCAGGCTTGATTCCGTCATCGATTGCGGCCCGCCTCACGACCTCTGCCGCCGAATTCATCACGATTGAGGATGTGCGCGGCGTCGAAATCACCAATGACAATTATGCTGTGGTCGAGCGGCTGGCGCACTGGCAGGCCGCTGTCAATATGGCGCAGGATTACCCCTGGTTGGGCGTGGGCCTGGGCAATTACGAGATCGCCTATGACAAATACCGTCTGATGTTCTGGACGTTCCCGCTCGGTCATGCCCACAATTACTACTTGAATATTCTGGCTGAGGCTGGCATTATAGGTCTCTTGTCATATCTCGCAATGGGCGTGGGCCTCTTCTGGCTCACATGGCGTCTGCGATACACCCCGGATCTATTGATTCGGGCGGCAGGGATTGGCCTCCTCGGAACATGGACGTATCTCGCCGTTCACAGCCTTCTCGATAATCTTTATGTGAATAACATCTTCTTACATCTGGGGAGCCTTGTCGGTGTCCTCGCCATTCTCACTGAGTTCACCTGGAGCAGCACAATATGGGAGTAGATATGTCGCAGAGGGTCATTGATCCGCGTGCCACACAATCAGGTTGGGTTATTCGTACACCGCTGGATCGCCCAATTCGCGGCATCGCACGCCGTGTCGGTGGCGCAAAGGCCAAAGAGGTCGAACGCTTTCTGAAGTTTGCCATCGTCGGCGTCATCGGGGCGATTGTCGATTTTGGGACGTTGAATCTGCTGCTCCATACCATCCTCCCCGCTGTGGATATGCAGGGCAATACGCTCGGTATCACCGTTCTGGGCATCCTGATTGAGAATGTTGCTATCGCCACCACAATTGCCTTTGCAGCGGCAGTCACGAGCAACTTCATCTGGAATCGTATCTGGACTTACCCAGATGCGCGTGGTCGCAGCCTGCGCCGCCAGTTGGGATTGTTCACCTTCATCAGTCTGGTGGGATGGTTGGCGCGTTTGATCTGGATCAAGACCTCTTTCAGCATGTTCGCTGATCTCATGATGGCAAACAATGCGGGTATGGATCATCATCAGGCGGCAATCATTGGCACAAACATCGCCCAATTGATCGCGGTGAGCGTGGTCATGATCTGGAATTTCACCGCCAATCGCCTGTGGACTTACAACGACGTGCAGTGAAAATGCCCTCTATCGGCATCGATTACACCCCGGCCTTCGACCAGGGCGGCGGAATTGGCCGTCTCGTGCGTGATCTGATCACCGCCCTGGCGCATGAGGATTCCATCACCCCCTATCACCTGTTCGTCGCCGGGGCAAAAGCCGCACAGCTTCCGCTCTCCCCTGGCCCCAATTTCGCATGGCATCCTCTCCCCCTCTCGGCTGAATGGATGGCCCGCCTGTGGCAGCGGGCGCGTGTGCCTGTGCCCGTGACATGGTTTATAGGCCACGTCGATCTGTTCCACGCGACGGATTTTGTGCTGCCTCCAGTGGGGCGCGGCGTCAAGACAATCCTCACCGTGCATGATCTGTCGTTTGTGCGCGTCCCCGAAACCGCCGCCCCCAATTTACGCGCTTATCTCAATGTGGTTGTGCCGCGCTCCGTCGCCCAGGCCGATCACATCATCGCCGATTCGCAGGCGACAAAAGACGATCTCTGTGTTCTCTATGGCACACCCGCAGATAAAGTCACCGTCCTGCTCAGCGGCGTTGACCCGCGTTTTGCCCGCGTCACGGATGAGGCGCGATTGCGAGAGGTGCATACACGCTACGGCATTGATGAGCGGCCCTATGTCTTTTGCATCGGCACAGTGCAACCGCGCAAAAATTACAGCCGCGTGATTCAGGCATTGGCCCATCTGCGCGGAGAAGGGCTTGATGTGCAGCTTGTGATTGCCGGGGGCAAAGGTTGGTTGGAAGATGAGATGTATCGCACGCTGCACGCCGCACAGATGCAGGAGCATGTGCGGTTGATCGGTTTTGCCCGTGACGACGATCTGTCTGCGCTGTACAGTGGCGCACGTCTGACTGCTTTTCCCTCACTTTACGAGGGCTTTGGCCTGCCGATTCTGGAAAGTATGGCCTGTGGCACGCCTGTCGTCACGGCGAACGTGTCATCCCTGCCCGAAGTGGCCGGAGATGCCGCCCTGCTCATCGACCCCTATGACGTGGACAACCTCACCAACGCCCTGCGCCGCCTCATGACTGATGACAGTCTGCGAAACACGCTGATTCAGCGCGGCATGACCCAGGCGCAGCAGTTTACATGGGCAAAGACCGCTCGCCAGCTTCGTGCGGTCTATGCGCACGTTTTGGCCGATGTATAATGCCCTGATACATAACCAATGGTGCATGTCTCGATTTTGCGATCATTTTGGC
>DAOTUR010000435.1:0-4616 GCA_034436915.1 Anaerolineae bacterium | reverse complement strand
TGAAGCCATTTCTGAGAAGCTGGCACGGCGCTATTCGAATACCGATTTGTGCTAGTAAACAATTCAAATAATTTCAAATATACCTTTTCGGGGGGATATGCAAAAACCCCCATTTTCGTGGTGCAATTTTTTGGCGCACGTCTCCGCAAAGCGCGGCAGCGTGCTTACCTGTCGCAAAGCGATCTCGCCCAACGACTGGGGGTGGGCCAGGACACCATTTCCCACTATGAAACAGGCCAATGCCGACCCGATGTCATTACGTTGTGGCGAATGGCCTATTTATTGAGAGTCGAGGTTGGGTATTTCTTCCCCGAAGATCGTTTCCTGTCGCTGACCGTGGAGGATCGGGAGACGCTGGCGCTGCTCGAATCATTTTCGCCATCAGCCTTGAAATATGTTCTGGTTTTTGTTCAAACTTTTGGAGCGCATCAGCAGAATTGTCAATTTTTAGCGGAAGATCGCTTAGGTTTTGAGCCACAGGCCGCCTTACTCATGCGGCTAGAACGCGATCTCAGCACCTTCGAGGCGATCCTCAAGCAGGAGACACAAGGTTGTCCCGTGCAGGCTCTGGTTCACTTTACCACGCTGTTGGTGATGACACTGGATGTGGCACCCAGAACAGCCGACATGGATGATATTGCGCGGCGGATCGCGGCGTGCAGTCAGCGCATCATTCAGCAAATGACAAAGTCGGCCATCAAATCATGAGAAAGCAACGAATAATATGCGGGCTGTCCATGTTTCTGGGGCTATTTTGGGCACAGGCTGTCTTTGCACAGGATACTGCAACCTTCACCCCCACGGAAACATGGACTCCTACCGCGACATGGACACCAACAGCCACCTGGACGCCAACAGCCACCTGGACGCCCACCGCGACCTGGACGCCAACAGCCACCTGGACAGCAACCCCAACCTGGACGGCGACATGGACGCCTGTGGTGCAGACCGTTGTCGTGACACAGCCACCTCTCGTGGTCACTATACCCCCTATCGTCATCACGTCGCCGCCCATTGTGTTGACGGCAGTTCCTGCTGCCCCTGCTGCGCCCATCGCGCCCGCTGTCACGGCGGCCCCTATGATTCCACCTGCGCCCGCGCCGACCTTGATGACGCCGTTCTACGGCTGGCAGCGCTACCAGAGTATCTATTTCATTCAGGTCATTGGCGCGTGGTCGATCCAGAATGATGCCAGCGCCTCAGCCCGCCAGTTTCGCATGTCGAGTTCGGCCCGTGCCATCGCCCGCTATCCCTTCACTGGGGATGGTGTGCGTCTGGCGTATCAAGCCAGTCCGCAAGGCTGTTTGTTCGATGTGGTCGTTGATACGCAGGTGGTCGCAACGCTCGACAGCCACACCGATATCACCGAATGGCGGTTGGCAGGCCCCTACTTTCTCAGCAGCGGCTACCATGTGCTGGATATTCGTTCGCAAGCCCAGGAGTCGGGCGTGTGTGCTGTCGCGTTCGATTACATCGACGTGTTTTCCAATCCGCCGCTGCCCGCCATCGCTCTGACGAGGGCCGCGCCAAGCCTGACCGATGTTCCACGTCAGGATGTGGCACAGGTTGTGCTTGTCTCGCAGCCGCCCACGCCTGTTCCCAGCCCAACGACTCGCCCCGCATCTGTCGTGAGCCTGACCGTGCAAGTGGCCTATGATGCCAACGCCAACAACACATCTGACCTGGGAGAAGGCGTGCAGGGCTTATCGATCCGGGTGATGAATGCCGTGACAGGCGACCTACTGCACAGCGGTTTCACGGATGATCGCGGTGTGGCCCGCTTTCAGGTGGTGTCCTCCGACGAACTGCTGGTGACAATCCCGCTGCTGGCCCGCACGTTCAGCATCCGTCCGACATTGGGCCGCAGCGCGGCACAAACCTGGGACGTGCTGCTGAAGCCTGCCAATCAACCTGCGGTGATCCCATGACATCCCTGACGCTCACTCAATGGCGTTATGTCTTTGGGCTGATGGGCCTTCTTTTCGTGGGCATAGCCTGTGGCGGAACGGCAGGATCGGGCGTCACCGAAATCAATGTGCGCGTCACGGGTCTGCCGCAGTTCGTGTGTCCGACCAGTACGCCGCGCCCGACACATACACCGCTGCCAACCCTGACGCAGAGGCCCACAGCGACACAGGTGAGCATTGCCACACCGCTGATGTATGCCACCAACCCCTCGACCTGTAACTACAGCGCACCACAGTCTTATCAATATATGTGCGTCCCCAACGCCTGCATTTCGAGTGCCTCCAGTTTTTGCGCCACGCTCTACAGCTATCCGTTAGCGACGGCCAATCCGCCCGGTTTCTGGTACGGTGGTGGCACAGGTTATGGGCCAACGAGTACGCCGCGTCCCACGCACACGCCCTATCCCACGCTCACCCCCTGGCCGACGCCCACACCGTATGTGGTGAGCGAAAACTACGCGATGGGGGCGGATATCTATGTGGGCGGGGAGGGCGGCTTGCAGCTGCGCTTTCGCATTAGCAATCCGCGGGTTGTTAGTGTGAGTGCCCAACAGCAGGTCGTCGTGTGGGACGTGGAAATCGGTAATGTCGGCACGATCCCGTACAACGCCCTGCCGGGCGCACAGTCATTTGTGAGCCATCTGCTGGTGAATGGACAGCCCCAGGCCGGGTACTGGTATGCCTCGACTGATGCCGCTCATGCCGCGCAGATCACGCTCGATCCGCGTGTGCTGGATATTGTCGAGGTTCTTCCCAATCAAACCGTCACGCTGACTCTCACGGCGTTCACGCCGATTAGTGAGGTGTACAAACTGGCCTGGATTCTCGATCCCTACAGCGGCGGACAGGGCGAGGTCATTGGGGGTAATACCGCCCTGTGGGTCAACGAAGTCGATCCCTATGCCTGCGTCGGCAATGTCGGGACGGGCTTTGGCATTCCCACGCCCGGACGCGCCGGGGCCACGCCCACGCCGAGCGTCACGCCGTATATTCCGCCTTATGCAGGCTATGGACGATGACGATGCTGCTGGGTCTGTGGCTCATGATGGCACTGGTCGTCATTTTTGTGCGCCAGCAGGTGGCCTGCGGCTGTGTCGCTAATGTTGTTATCGGCTTACTGCTCATGGGGTTAGGGCTGCTTTTATTGAGTGTCGCAGGCGTTATTCCGCCGAATCTGATCTGTGAAAAGGGACCTTATGTTTCTCTCTGTCTCAACTGATTTTGTTCTGGGCACTGTCGTCGGCATCGTGATCGTGCTGCTGTTTCAACAGCTCACACGAGCGACCAGTGGTCTGGGGCGCTGGCTACCTCTGATCCTGATCGTTCTCGTCGTCATCGGTGCGATTGTGCTGCTGTCGCAGAGCGGACTGTAACTCATGCTCGATGGCGCGATTGTCATTCCGCTGCAATCCATGATCTGGAACCTGCTGTTCCAGATCGGCTCCCTCATGTGGATCGTGGGACGAGCGCTGTTGAACGTCGGCTATTTCATCATGTCTCTCACGGGCTGGATCACGCAGAATGCCTTCGTGCCGCTGCTCTCAGGCGTCAGCGATCAGACATCGGTGCTGGTCGGGCCGATCTTCGTCCTGGCGCTGACAGTGCTGGGATTCACTTATATCCTGGCGGTGTTCGGGCGTTTCGAGGTGGTGGATCTGCGCTCGGCGGTGACGTGGTTGATCTTTGCGGCCTTTCTTTACACACTTGGGCCAGGCGTGTATACGGGCATGGAGTCATTTCGACGGTTGGTCGGCGGGGGATTTTATGAGGCAGGCATCGAAGCCTTTAACAACGCCAGCGGCTCAACGGGTCTCGGTGCCATTGGCGCGACGCCTGCCGATGTGATCGCTGTGCCGACCGATCAATTTGGGCCGTTTCTGCCGGGTGTGCCGGGGGCCACAGCCATCGATGGCCTGGATGTGGCGATGGCCTATGCCATGGCGGATGGCTTTGATGCTTTGGCGGCACCAGGCGGGCCACATCCCATTGTCTCCGTTCCCTATAAAATGGCCGCCAAAGATCAGGGCGGTTTCTTCGATCCTGCCGAGGGACCCGATGCCTTTGGCAGTCTGCCGGATGCCGATCGGCAGGCCAGCATCGGACGCGCCGTGCTGGGCGTCTGGCGGCTGTTCACCATGTGGCTGATCGGTATTTTTGGCATTATCGAGCAGCTGATCAACTTCCTGATGACCTGCTCCTTTGCGGTCGCCTTTTTCAGTCTGTTCATCGCCGTGCTGTTTGGCTTCTTTCGCCGCACCGAACCGATTGCCTCCGCCGCCTTTAATCTCATCATCGAACTCTTCATTCAAAGTATCATCAACTCCTTCCTGATGTCGCTCATCCTGGGCTTTGTCATGGTCGGGGCGAATACGGCCAATGCCATTTTGCTGCTCGGCACCTGTCTGGTCGGCCTCTGGATGTCCTTGAACCTGCTCAAGGGCTGCGTCAAAGGCCTGACGAGTTCGACGGATCGCATCTTCAAGAGCTTCTCGACCGTTACGGGGGGCAACATGGCAACCGTGAGCGAAACCAATCAGACCGCGCTCAATGCCGCCGTGGGCGCGGCCACAGGCACATCGGCCCGCGTCACTGCTGCGCTTCATGTCCGCTATTGCCCCTCCAAAAATTGATGTGAACATTTCAAGTCGG
>DAOTUR010000434.1:0-5417 GCA_034436915.1 Anaerolineae bacterium | reverse complement strand
TGGAGAATGTGCCGCCGTTTACACAGGCGCAGGTGGTGGGGGATGCGCTCAATTTTGTGGTGGGCCTGATGACAGCGGACAATGAATTTTTGCTGGTGTCCGCCGCTGGCACGCTGTTGGATCGGCGCACGCTGAAACAGGCCGCCAGCCTGGGCCAATCGCCGAAGGGGGCGCTGCTGGTATACGGCCTGGGCGGTCTGTGGCAGGTGGGCCTGGATGGGATGTGGACGCTGTATGATCCTGCTGCGCCGCACGGCGGCGAACACAGCGCCCTGCTGACGACGGAGACGGGACGCCAGTATCGCTTTGATGGCAAAACGCTCACGGCCATCGGGCCAGAGGGACAGGCGCTGTGGAATACGACGCTGGAAACGCCGATTCAGGGGCGAGCGGAACTGCATCTGTATGGGACGCTGCTGCTGTTGAGCGACTCGGCAGGGGAGATCATCGCCTTCAATGATGGGGGGCGGCAGTGCAATCAGGCGCAGCTTGCAGGTGACCCGACCTCGCGCCAGTGGCAAAGCCTGGGCGATGATGGCGTTTTGCGCTGGGCGGTGGCCGATCAACTGATTGGACTCAAGTGGGATCGCTTTACGGTGCTATGCCGCAGTTGAGGGATTTTTGGCGATTGGATTATGGGGTTGTAGGGACAAGGCGGGCCTTGTCCGCAATCTCGGACAAGGCGGGCCTTGTCCCTACGATCGGCCATTATTTGCTGTCCGTGAGGATTATGGATTTGGCACGCCAAACCCCTACAAATCGGGCGCAATATATTGCGCCCCTACAAAAACGCCTTCTTGCCATCCTACCCCTTTGTCGTCCGCACGCGGTGCATGATCTGGCGACCCATGAACGGCAGCGTCGCCTCCGACTTCTCGACCTGCACATACTCCAGGTCGCCGGGGTCGCTCTCCGTCGTGACATGCTCTTGCAGCTTCATCCCAATCGGCTGCGAAAATAACACGGCGAACATCATCCCCAACAGGACAATCGGGAAGCGTTCCCAGGCCCGCTGCGGTTTTGTCCCCATAAAGCCCAACGCGCCGACCAGCGATGTGAGCAGGCCTGCGGTGACAAGATTCGTGCCGCAGTTGGGATGGACGGCCCACTGCTTCTCGCCGCGTTTGAGGCGCTTGAGAGCATCCTGCGCGGCCTTCTCGATCTTCTCTGTCGGGACATCGCCCACGACGACGAAACCCTCGCTATCGCTGCGCCCGGACAGGATGTAATTCTGACGATTGAGCATGTGGACGGTGGCGTGCTCATAGGCATGGTTGCGCCGTACCCGCCTGACCAGGGGGAAATCGAGGATGGGACGGAGATACTCTGCGGCCTGTTGAATCAAATCCATAAAAATTCCTTAGACTATGACTTTTCCCCAGCGTAACAGACTTGCAACAGAAATGCATTAAAAAGACTTTGTAGCAAGATGTCAGCACGCCTCGTCCGCATGGGAATGTGCCTTGAAGGGACTGTGGTTCAGCGTCCTTTCATTTGGGTAATTGAGAGACGTGGTTTAGAATGAGTTATAATTATGCTGGCCTGATCTCGTAGGAGAGTCTATGCGTGCATTTGTATCAAGCGTCATCGGTTTGCTGCTGCTGCTCTTTGTGGGCATTGTCACGGCGCAAAACCCTACCCTGATTATCTCTCCCGATGTGGTTACCATCGGATCGCCTTTTAATGTGATCGCCAACGGCCTCAAGCCCAACACGACCTATGTGCTGGCGATTGTCAACCCGTCCGATCAATCCAGCGTGTTTGAAACCGACAGCACCTCAAACGCCAGCGGACGCATTGCCCTGAATCTTACCACCAGCACCACGACAGATCAGCCGGGAACCTATCGCATCGAACTGCGTGAAGGCACGACGGTGGTGATCGGCCAGGATTTCAAACTTCAGGCCGGCGATCAGCCAGCGGCGGCCTCAACCCTCATCGCGCCGCCCCTGTCAACCCCCTCGGCCTCCAGCGATGCCAATGTCACCGTGTTCCCGACGGAAGGCGTCGTCGGCACAGCCTTTGAAATCTTTGTATCGCAGATGCCAGCCGGCCAAGCGCTGCAACTGAGTATTCAGGGGCCAGATGGCACAGAGGTTTACGCGGCAGACCGCACGACAAAAGATGATGGCACAGTGGATGTCAAAATCTTCACCGAGAAGACCGACACAGCAGGAACCTACACCATCACCGTCAAGAGCGGCGATACGGTGGCACAGACCAGCTTTGCCCTCACAGCAGCGGGGAATGAAGTCGGCACCGTGACCATCACGGCCCACACGCAGGACACGACGCCCTCCTATAACATCGCCGTTGAGAACGTCAAGCCGTTTGCTGATCTCAAAGTGATTGTGAAAGACCCCAACAGCAAAGACTCCCTGTTTGAGGGGCGTGTGCGTGCGGGTGTCGATGGAAAGGCGCTCGTGGTCTTTACGCCTGAACCCGGTACAACGGCTGGCACGTATGATGTGCTTGTGCTGGATCGTGATGTGCAGGTCGCAAATTCCACCGTGACGCTGGATGAAGCAACGCTGGCGCTTCTGGGCGGCGCTGTCCTGCGGATCACCCCCGCGACAGGCGAGGCGGGCGCACTGCGCCTGATTACGGTCAGCGGCTTGACGGCGGGCGAAACGGTCACGGTTGAGATCGCACGCGGCACGACTGTCGTCAGCACCCAGGACAAGACTGCCGATGTCAACGGCACGATTGCCTTTGGTCTTCGCAGCATTGGCGACGATGCCCTCGGTGAGTATGCGGTGCGCGTGCTGCGCGGTGAGACCGCTGTGGCGAAAGGCACGTTGACCATTGCCGCTGCTGCTGTCGTTCAGCCCACATCCAACGCGACGTTGACGATCAGCCCCACCAGCGGCGCGGGCGGCACGTCCTTTGATGTGACGATCCAGGGCCTGACACCGAATGCTCCAGTGACGGTCAATGTTGTGTTTGATGGGAAAACGGTCTACGCCACCGACAAAACTGCCGATGCCAATGGCACTGTGACGATGACGCTTGAGACCACATCCACCGATCTGGTCGGCATGTATACAGTGAGCGTGATCAGTGCTGGCACAACTCTTGCCAGCGGCGATCTGACCGTGACCGCAGACGAGGCCACGCCTGGCGCAACGCTTGAATCGGCCAATCCGTCGCCTGTCACGGTGACGATTGATCCTGCGAGTGGGCCGCAGGGCACACAGCATCTCATCCATATCGTGGGCCTGTCCGCCAATGCCGAGGTCACGATTGATCTGACGCTTGATGGCCGCGTTGTCTTTAGCAGCCAGAAGACCGCCTCCGTCGATGGCGTGATTGATTATGCCATCCAGACCGAAGAGAGCGACACACCCGGCATCTACACGGTTGACGTGCGCAAGGCCGATATCTCGTTGGGCAGTGCCACGCTCACCATCGAAGGCGCGTCCGCGCAGCCCAGCAGCACCGAGACACCCGAAGCGACGACAGAAGCAACCGCCGAAGCCACCACCAGACCAACGGCCATACCCACTCCTGCGGCAACAGTTGAACCCACCGCCGAGAGCACGGTTGAACCATCCGCTCAGATCACGCTCAGCATTGATCCGGCAGCGGGGCCGCATGGCACAACCCACGTTGTCACCGTTACAGGCTTGCAGCCGAATGAAACGGTTGAATTCGAGGTGTTGTTTGGCGGCACATCCATCCTCACGGGCACACTGGTTGCCGATACGACAGGCACAGCCGTGAATCAGCTCACATCCGAGGAGTCTGATCTTTCCGGCGAGTATGTGGTTGAGATTCGCCAGAATCAAACACTTGTCGCATCGGGCAGCTTCACGGTGCAAAATGGCACAGCCACACCGCTGGCAACGCAGGACGCCACTGCTGAACCGACACAAGAAGCGACGCAGGAAGCAAATCCGAGTGATATTGTCGTGTCGGTTGATCCCCAGAGCGCTGCTCTCGGCACAAGCGCCGCTGTTGCTGTAACGGGCCTGCCTGCCAACACAGAAATCGGGTTCCAAGTGCTGTTTGATGATAACGTGGTCTACACCACGACCAAGACAACCGATGCTGATGGACAGGCGACTCTCGTGCTTGAAACCAGTTCCAGCGATTTGGTTGGCGAGTACACGATCAATGTTCTGGTTGATGATGAGATCGTTGGATCGGGCACTCTGGAAGTCACCATGAGTGATGGCAATACAGGGCCAGAGGGCAACCCCACCGCAACGCCCGGACCGGAAGATCAGGGCCATAGCGTTGAGAGCACGCCTCTTCTGGATGTCACAGATACGCTTGGTGACACCCCGATGGAATATACGTTTGATGGCAAAAAAGGCGACACGATCATTGCGACGTTGTCCTCATCTGCCTTTGATGCGTATCTGGAACTGCGTGCAGCGGATGGCACCACATTGGCGTCAAATGACGACTTTAACGGCACTGATGCGCAAATTGGGCCGTTCCCGCTTTCTGACGATGGCACCTACACACTTGTTGTCTCTAGCTATTCATCGGATGGATCGACAATGATGGGCGGCGATTTCTCGCTCCAGGTGAAATCGGTCACGCCGCAAGAGATTCAGCCTGATACGCCAAAGACGCTGACCTTCTCGGCTGACGCGCAGGCGTATTACTTCACCTTTGCAGGCGAGGTAGGCGATGTGATCAACATTACAGCGACCAGCACAGATCATGTCGATACACTGCTCACGCTGCTGGATTCAACCGGGACAGTCATCGCAATAGATGATGATGGTGGGGTAGGGTACGATCCTGAGATCTATCAGTTCTCGTTGAGCAGCGCGGGCACCTACACCATCGTCCTCACGACCACTGAGACATCGGGCAGCGCAGATCTGCTGCTGATGCAGGAGAAGGCCGCCAGCCTTGATGAAGGCGCACAGGCGGTACAAATCACCCCAAAGCTCACCAGCCGCGCCCTGACCTATGAGGCACAGGCAGGCGAGACAATCCTTTTGCATGTGAGCGTGACCTCGGGCGATCCGGTTGATCTCACGATCACGGCCTATCAGAACGATGCGTTGCTCATGAGCTATACCACAAGTAACATTCCGGATGGCACGGTGTTGGGGTTTGAAGTCCCGGCATCGGGCCAGGTGCAGATTTTTGTCTCAGGCTCCAATCCCGGCGCGGTGTCGGTAGAAATGTCGGTTGGCAAATAAACTGAAATGGGGTACGGTACGCCGTACCCATGCGTACCAAAATGAAGACAAAATCCTTAATTGAAACGAGAATCAAAAACGGGATGCATTGGCATCCCGTTTTTGATTCGTTAGAAGCCGTTTGATAATGCCTTTCGTTACAAACAAAATGTATTTTGGCGTAGGGACAGGGCCTGCCCTGTCCGTTCATCGCGTGAAAATGGACAGGGCAGGCCCTGTCCCTACACGAATCATGCATAACATTTTGCATTA
>DAOTUR010000433.1:0-7324 GCA_034436915.1 Anaerolineae bacterium | reverse complement strand
GTGCGCGGCGGCAGCGCCTGATAATCGAGCAGCAGGTTGGCGACATCAGCCCGCAGCGCCGTCAGCCGAAACCACGCTTGTGCCCCTGCGGGCAGGCCGCGTCCCTGGGGCAAACGTTTCAGTCCGATCAGTGTCGAGCAGGTGAAGGGCTTCTGGCCTTCGCTGTCATGCAACTGACGCGCCAGGGACGCATCGCGGGCCGCGACCCAGCGCAGCAGCAGCGCATGGACCGCCCGCCCCAAATGCTGCGGCAGGATCAGATCGGTCTCAGCCTGCACCGTCACCACCATTGAGAGCAGATCCGTCATGACGCCTCCTCCATCAAACGCTGGATCAAGGCATTGACCACATCAAACGGGTTTTGTCCGACAGGCTGGTTGGTGATGGCTTCATACAAATCGCGCAGTTCAGGGGCGATGGCCGTCACGCCGCCTTTATAGGCCGTCTGAATGCTTTTCTCTGAGACACCCGCATGATTGTGGGTCGAGTCGTTGCGGATGGTCGCCAGCGGCTCAAACGCCTTAACGCGCTGGGCCAGGGTCTTCACCGACGTGTTTTTCTTGCTCAGAAAATCAAGGATGCGCTCATAGACGAACGTTGTCATCGTCCGTGTGACATCGACATTCTTCTCGCGCAGATAATCAGCCAGACCGGGAACAGAGTTCAGCCAGGTCTCATCCAATTTTTTGTGGTCAATCAGAACAACCCCCTGCTGGAGGGCCAGAAGGCGTAGAGCGCCTTCGCGAAAGGCGAAGACATTCGTCAGAGCATCTTTATACGCCTGATTGGAGAGATCAAGTTCCGCCGAAAAAATTTCCTCACGCAAAAGCCAGCGCTCATCCCGCTGACTGATGCTGCTAAGGATGGTATCAATTTCGGTTTTCACTGAATCTGCGACGCCACTCTCTGCGCCCAGCAGCGCCGACTGTGCCAGATCAAAATTGAAGTTGAAGCGCAAACGGGCATACTCCACCAGCGCGACAATCGTCGTGTAGGGAAGTTGTTTGGCTTCTTTCAGCAGAGTCTGGTGAGTCATCAGCAGTTGATAAACCGATGGGTATTGATACAGCTTCAAGCTGGCGCGGATATCGTCACGGACGGTCTTGAGCAGCAGCGTTTGGCCAATGTTCAGCGCATTGGGGATAGCACGTTCTTGCAACACATACAGCGGTTGAGCGCGTTCGCCTAACACTTCAACGCCATGCCACAGCAGCATAAACGACATGGCGGGTGTGCCGCCCGTGACCGCCGTATAGATACGATCATAGATAACCAGCGGTTTCAGGGCGTCACCGTAAAACTTCATCATGCTGTCATAATCGGACGGATTATCGCCAATCGTGACAATGCTGAGGCGCTCATCAATCCACTGCCCATATTTTTCGCGCATGTGTCGCTGAACAATATGGGCAAAGGGCAGCGTGTCTGTGTGGCGATAGGTTTGGTCTCTCTGGTCACTGGCGAAGAGGACAATCGCGGCCACCTCGCCATGTTTGTTGATGACGCTCTCCAGAGCTTTCACGAGAATCGGTAGACGCAGATCCGCTTTGTAGGCATCCCAATTGGCAAGGATCATCTCGCCAAGGGTGCGTGAGTCTTTGGGCAGATTGGAACGCCCATCGACGATGACGTCGCGGCTGCCAACATTGGCAACAAAGGCAATTGTCATGATATCTGCTCCATCTTGATCTTGAGCCAACCCAGTTCTGCACGGGGTTTGTCATCCTGCCGCCCGATCTGAACCCGCCGACTCTTGGGGAAACGATCTCCAGGGCTAAAATTGCCTTTTCGCAGAAGTCCATAACGATTCACAATGGTAGCAAACCGATTTTCATCCTGACGCAGTTTTGCCCCCAGAGTTTTGCTATCCCATCCGCCGCCCCATCCCACCTGAATCAGGAATTCACCGGCATCACAACTCAACAACTGATTCACAATATCCTCAAACTGCTGTCTCCAGGGGCCTGAGCGTGGACGCTCAGTTTCATCTTCCAATCGCTTTTTCGACCAGAAATTGGCAACATTGGGAAGACGCTTCAAGCGTTTAGGGAGAATCTCATCCCAGGGAATCTGACGTTTGACGTCCGGCGATTCGAGCAGATAGGTATCTAGCGTCAACTCCATCGTTAATGTTATGCCTCTGGGCATCGCTTCTAGTTCAATCGGCGCTCCTGTATCTCCCCGCCATTTGACGACAGAGACATTAATCAGGTTCAGGCGGCGCTCAGTATCCGGTGTGCTGTCGCTCACACGCAGTGTGCGGATAAAGTCATAATTAGGATCTTTGCCTGTTCCGCCATAGTTTGCAACGAATGCCTTGCGCTCAAGCGGCTGGGCGGCCACTTTGGCTTTAGCTTTAGGAGGCAGATCCGAAATCGTCCAGGGGTCTAATTTTTTCTCGACCAGCGAGAAGAGTAAAGCCGTTCGCAGCGCCCCCTTGAGCGATGAGCCAGGGATGTAAGGACGATCCCAAGCATCTTTAATCAGAGTCTGAATCACAGACCCTCGTTCTTTAGAGCGCGGCTCACCCTCCAGGACATAGCGAAACAACGGACTGTCGATCTCATAATCTGTCGGTTTCAGCAGGTCACTGGCTGGAATGCCCTGCGCCATACGGTTCAACTCACCCCGATCAAAGGCGGTTTCAGCCAGGGCCTCCTCATCAATGACCCAGGTTTTGCCCTTATAAGTCACATAGTCGTAATCACGTAGTAGGGTGCGGCCTGTGCCAATGTGCAGTGGTGTCAGCGTGCTCACCATCAGACGATAACGGGTATTGCGATAGGTTGTCATCATCTCTCCTAGAGGGTCAAGGCAATGCCGGACCGATAGACCGGGTGAGGAAATTGGGCGGTTGGATAGGTCGGGCGAACATCGACGATACGACCATTGACACGTTCCAACTGGCGCATATCCAGCACAGACCCCGCCTCAAGCATGCGAACGCGCTGGCGGCGCTGTCCCGCCTGTCCCGCTGAGTAGACCCATCCCCCGACATCAATCACCTCGTAGCTGGCCTTCTCCCCCAGCACCTGTGCCTGAAGCTCGGCTGAGGTGGGGTTGTAACGGGACAGCAGCAGTCCTCTGCCACGGCCTTCAGTCGGTTTTGTCATCGCCTCCGAGAGAGGTAAATCCGTCAGCTTAAAACTGCCATATCCCGAGGAGCGCTCGGCCCCGATACCTGTTTCCTGTAAGTCATCGAGCAAGCTATGAACCAGTGTTTGACGGTCTGTATCGGCCTCAACCATGACCCAGAGGCCACAGTGTTCAGCAAAGGTTGTGCGAGCCACCTGATACACGCTGCTAAAGTGTGTCAAACGATCAATGCTGACGCGGGTCACAGCCTCATGTTTGTAGACCTCTTGCTCCGCCAATTGAGCGACCGGGAGAGATTGCCATGCCTTTGGAAGCTGCTTTTGTTCTTCTGGCGTCAACCAGAAATGTCGTCCCTGGATAAAGCAGCCTTTTTCATGCGGTCGCAAAAACTGCGCCATATCTTTTTCTGCCAGCAATCGCTCCAATACACCTGCCGAGACATATTGGATCTTCTTGAGGACTTTGCCATCAATTCTGTTTTCTGGCTTTTTATCCATGCCCTCATCATCCGGAAATTTGACTTTCAGACGAGGGCGTGGGAAAAAGGCCACCTGTCCCACCACCGGAAAGCACGACGAGAGGCGCAGCGGCGCTACCTGTGAGTCATCTCCCATCGGCAATCCTGCCAGGAGGGCGCTCAGTTGGACGGGATTGCGCTGAGCTTGGAGGGCGACGAGGGCCGAAAACAGCGAGTCTGAAGGAAAAACCTCGCTTGCAGTTTCCTGTTCCAACCCTTCGCGCCCGAGATGCAGGCCGCTGTTTGGCGTGATGCGATAAGCACGACGTTCCATCATAGGCCCCTAAAATGTCTGCGAGATCTGCTGGATTTTAGCAATCGCGGTTTGAATGATACTGTTTTGTTCGGTGAGCAAGTCTGCCAGCAAGGGGTATTCCGCCCCAATGGTTTCGTTGTCCTGAGCCACCTTGAGGGTGAGCCGCAGATTTGCGAACTGTACTTTGCCGCTTCCGCGCGAACCACCGCCGCCCAAATAGTCATCCTCAACCAGGGCTAACCCTTGCAGTACATCCTTGAAAAAGACGTCCAGGTCGCGGCGCTGATAGACACTGTAAACCAGCTCCATCGGACCAAAGATGGCCCCAGCAGGCACTCGCTCCATGGTGCGCGGATTGGCCTGTGAGGTGATTCGATCAATGGTCACCTCGGATTTCAATTCTGTAAACGGCGCATCCGTGCGGGCACTACTCAAGGCCTTAACCGACTCTGGGGTCAAGGGCACATCGCGCACCAGCAACCGCGTTGGCATCCCAAATTTATCGGCGGATATCCCATAGATATTCGCCACCGGCGATTGATCATATTCTTCCTGGCTTTTGACCAGATGCAGGCGGATCTGTCCCAGAGCTGTCAGAGGCAGGCCATAGTATTTCTCAGTGAGAGAGCGCATCTTGCCACGCAGCGATGAGCCTGGAATGTAGGGCTGCTGAGTCAGTGGGTCACGAATCACGGGATTGTCATTCCCCCCGATGGAGAAGTTATTATTGCTGCCGCCGATACGCAGCCCGGTCAAGGCCCGAATATCCCCTTGGATGACAATGACAGCATAGCGCTGGATACTGATGGTCATTAGTCTTTTCCCCCATAAACTTTATGATAGGCCACCACTGCTTCTGAAAAATCAACAAATCGCTGGAACTCTTCACGCTTCTCTATCTGGTCGATGAGGCCAATAAAAACATCGGCCAAAACATTAAAACTCTGCTTCTTATCCTTCTCAAGAACACGTTTGCCCTGGTAGCGAAGGCGAGGTTTGAGCAACAGAACCTCACGCATTGATACGCTTTGCTGCGTGGTCTCATTTGTCCATCGGGCTTCAATTTGACGAATTTTGCTAAAAACAAGCCGCATCTGCGCCGATTTCAATTCTTCAGCGACGAGATACTTTGCCAACCGCTCAGCTTCGGCAATTGTTGTTATAGCACTTGTTTGGGCATCTGCCTTGATAATCGTCTGGAGGGCTTGTGTCGTGGGTGGCTTATAGGAATCGCCGCTTCCTTGGGAATCATTGCCTCGATTGCTCATGGTTTATTTCTCCTCTTGATGTGAGCTGCGTGTTTGAATATCGGCCCAACGAGCGGCAAGCCCGATCCGGATAATGGCCTGTGCACCTGTCTTGACACTGAGAGTCTCTTGCAGCGGCTTGAGCGCGTTTTTATGATCCTTTGCCCTCTCAACAAGGCGAGCCAGCTGATAGGCTGTCCGCCACAGCCAGGGACCCCACACGACTTGATCGCCCTGGGCATGTTTGCGTTGGGTGTCCGCATACTCCCGATAGAACTCAAGGAGTGTTTGCAGCAGGGATCGGCCAATGCTTTTCTCTTGACTCAGGCTAACGAGATCCTCTTTGAGCTTAATCACGGACGGCCAGTCCGACCAGGCAACCGTTAAGCCCAGGAAATTGATTGCGTCTTTGCCTTCGTGCGTCTTGGCGGCATCCAAGGCCTCCCCAGCGTCTTCGGCTGCTTGATACAGGGGATATTTCCCTGGATGCAGTGTGATACCCGCGCTGATATGCACCGATGGATTTCTGCCCGAATAGGCGTCCAAATCGGCCCGAATCCGTTGGGCAAGTTCCGGTAATATATCCCAACGCCCCACAATGAAGAGATCATCACCGCCGGAATAGACGGCGTAAACGGCCTCAACCAGGGCGTCATGTCCCTCTTCGTCTGTGATTCTTTCCTGATAGGTCTGATTGAATTGGCGGCACAGCTCCCCGACCCATCCCTCGAAAAACAGACTCAGCGCACTGCTCAAACTGGCAATGCGCATCAGCGAGGCTTGCGATTTGCCATTGTCGATAAAGCCCGCTTTAAACAGCTTACCCAGGTCATCGACATCCATTCGTAGGATGCCCAGACGATTAATACCTTCCGAGGCCTGGGAGAGATCGCTGAATTCAGCGACCCGCCGCTCATTTTTCGCAGCGACTTCATTCACCGTATACCGCAAGCGCGGCGCGAGGGCCACCTGCCAGCGAAATTCAGCCAGCCGTTTCAGGATTCGTTCGCTGGGATACTGTTTTAATCCCATAACGACCACGCGTTCCTGCGGTCTTGGGGCGTCGTTGAGGATATTCCCCGACTCATCAAGGAGATACAAGCGCATCCCAAAGGCGGCCAGCGCCGCTTCATAACCTGATGCCGCGGATTCAAGCAATGGAGGAATAAATTCCAATGCGATGTTGGTCGCCCGAGTCAGATGGCCGCCCAGTTCAGCGAACGATTGGCCCAGAGACGAGAGAGTGCCATCAGCTTCTGGTTGTTCATCACGATCCTGGTAGCGAGCCCCCACTTCATCCGTCATCGGGCGAGGTTGAAACAAAGTCACAAGTTCACTTGTGTCCAACTCATTGTAACGCCGCTGTTTTGCTGCTGCGGTCTTTTGCTTCACGTTTTTCCAGACGTCACCAAACGCAGACGGCGCAAAGTCGGAGGCTTTGAGAGACACCGCACCCAGAGCGATATACAACTCGCCATCATGATGCGTCAGCAAAAGGCGATCCATCGTCTTTTGGAGTGGAACAACATCAATACCCGCTGGAAGAAGCACATAGAAATGCCCCCCGCCTGCATAGATCAGGTTGGTGATCGGAACATGACTCTCCACCAGGATATGGCGTGCAGAAGCTTCTGTCAGCATTTGCAAATAAAGCGAGCGTGCCCGCAGTTGCTTTGCCGCCCCACGGCTCGGAACAGTATAGATAAAGCGCTGAACACCACTGATATCGCCCTCAAGAAACGTGGCGATTGGGGTATCACTGTTCGGTTTAAGCGCCTGGACCGCTGTCTCAGCATAGCTTGACAAACATGCCGCTAACGCGGCTGTGATGCGACTTTCATCATAGAGAGAAATATCCACGCCGTATGACGCGGGCATCGACCAGGTGTAACGCGCCATCAACCCCAACAGGAGTTCAAGCAGACTCGCTTCATCCCCTGAGGCGAAGGAGGTATAACGCTGGTAATCTTCTTTAAATTCCTCCCATAATTTCTTTTTCGCAGCACTGGCCTCTTTGTCAGAGAGGAGCTCTGTCTGTGGAAACATCTGCGCTTCAGTCAGCGCCTGAGATACGAGAGGCCAATATGACTGAGCAGTGCGTTTGCTGCTATCCGCAATTCGATTTACCACTGATTGCAGCATGATCGTTGTATTTTTGCCGCTGACTTGGAGAAGTTCTCGCGCTTTTTTGTGATAAATATCTTCCCA
>DAOTUR010000432.1:0-21220 GCA_034436915.1 Anaerolineae bacterium | reverse complement strand
TTCGCGCAGTACTGAGCGGCAGGCATTGCAGCGCACCGTCCGCCGCACCGAGGGAATGCCCAGCGTGCTGCCGCGCTTCTCTTCGATACTGAGTGTGCCGCGCTCACACACCGGGCAGTCTGTCCGCACAAAGCCCTGCTCATAGCGGCGCAGTTCAGGCATGGCGCGGGCAAACGCTCCTAAATAAACCAATCCACTCGCAACGACGACGGCGGCCAGCGCCATTAAGGGAATGGCGGGGCTGCTGCTTGTGTTCGTCTCCACCAGTGGCGGCGTGACAGGGAGCAGCGTCGCGGTGGGCATGGGCGTGTTTGTCGGGAGGGTGGGCGTGGGGCTGGCCGGGGCAGCAATCACGCGACTCTCATCCGGGGTGGCGGAGGCGTCAGGCGTCGCAACCTGCGCGACAGCCTGAACCGTCGGCGTTGCAGTGGGCGGCTCCGATGTGGCTGTAGCAGCCTGCGTGGTCGCTGTTGGTATAAGCGTCTCCGTCGCTGTCGGCAGATTGAGCGTCACCGTTGGCGCGACGGTCTCCGTCGGGATAGGGGCAGACGTTGGCGTCTCTGTCGCAGGGGCCACAGTTGGCACAGGCGTATCGGAGGGGAAGGCAGCAGGCAGGGGTGTCTCAAGGGTCACGGTCACATCCGGCGCTGTTGGCGACAGCATAATTGAGGCGTCTTCTGTCGCTGTCGGCAGTACATTTGCGCCTTCAACGGTGGCGGTAGGCGTCAGATTGGGTTCTGTGATGATGGGCAGCGCTTCAATCACCGAAACATCGCGCCACTGCACCAGATCGCGGGCAATCCAGCCAAAGCCATCAAAATTGAGCGCCGCATCCCGATAGCGAATGAGAATCCAATCGCCCGCCTCGTTGCGGCTGACCGGCTCGACCAGCGTGCCCGGATTCAACTGGCCCAGGCGGGCAAAGCCGCGTTTGGGGCCAACGCGCACCAAAGCCTGCGCCCCGGCACTCACGAGCACAAAGCCCTGCGCGGCGGAGGGCGTGGGCGAGAGCAGCAGCAGTGGTTGGGTGGCACGGGCTGTCGGTGTGATATCGGGCGGCAGGACGGGCAGGGGGGCAAGATCAGTTTGCCATGTCACGGCCTCACGCGGAATCCAGCCCGTGCCGCGTCCGTACAGCACCAGAATCCAGGCGCTGTCCCCGCTGCGATTGACAGGTGTCACGCTGTCACCCTGGAACAGCGCCCCAATCGCAATATAGGTGTCTGAGGGACCGGAGCGTACATACACGCTGGCGGGCTGGACGCTGTTGCTCGTCTGGGCCGCGACAGGCCGCCCCAATATGCCCCACAGCAGGATGCCCAGAAAGAGCCATCCCCATCGCTTTACATTGACACCTCGGTGTGTCCCCCCTGCACGAGGGTGAGATTGTCCGTTCAAAAGTCGCCATCCTTGACATCGCCCGGAGATCAGACCCCATCCGGTCAGGGTTTCGATTCGATCATCGCAAAGGGAACACTTTTAATCACGCGGTTATCCGCCAGCAGCGTCGCCTGCCAATCCCCGGCTGTAAACGCGACCTGATCCGGCGTCAGTTCCAGCGCAATGCACTCACTGGTTGACGATTGATCGGCAGTCCAGGAGGTGCGATGAACCTGCTGCCCCGCTTTTTCCCAGATCACTTCCAAGACTGTCCCCGATGGCATATTGTTGACCACCGCCGTAAAGTAAATTTTGGGCGTCTGGGCGACATCGAACAGGGCCATATCATTGAGAGCACAGCGATCAGAGGCATTGATGCGATCCGCCATGACGACCTGCAAAAACTCCAGTGCCTGCACCACACCCAGACTGCCTTCAACCTCGCCCCCGGTCACGCGCACCTGGGCAGGCACGGGTGTCTCACCGGCCCGCACTGTCGCCACCAACACCTGATTATAAACCCCATAATAGGCGGCCTGGGTCTGGGCGGCGACGATGGTTTCAACGGCTTTTGTTGCGCCGACCTGTTCCGCCGCCTGAATCTCTGTCGCCTGAACCACATAGCGCGTCAGATCAGCTTGCAGCGTCGCAGGGCCGTTTTCGCCTCCCAGCGATTGGCACGCGGCTAACACAAGGCACCCGCCCACCAGACATCCCCATCGTATCAGAGGCATTCGTTTTTGCTCCCTCGGACTGCGCGTTTGGGATTGAAGCTGGGTTTGTCTCTTCGTCCTGTCATCGCCTAAAATGATAGCAGAGCCATCCCCAGCGGCTAGGCACGATCCACGCTTTTTTGCTCAATCATCCAGTTGGAGTGTCATGCGAGCCAAACGTTATACCCTCATTGGCCTTGCGTTTTACCTCACCTACATCGGCGGCGCGAGTTATTACGCCGTGTCATTCCCGATTCGGGTGCTGCATCATGTCATCATCACGCTGCTGCTGACGGTTTGGTTGGTCGGGCGCTTACGCAAAGGGCGCGGCCTGCCTGAGTCGGGCCTCAATGCCGCCCTTTATGCGACGATCCCGCTGTGGGCACTGACGGCAGTTCTGGGCCTTGCACCGCGCCTATCATTGGAATGGCTCTGGTTTGGCCTGATTCATACGCTCTTTTTCCTGTATATCGTCAAGCAGATTCGGCGTGGCACACAGCGCCTGGTCATAGAGGCGCTCTTTTTCATGGCGATGGGCGTGCTGCTGCTCAGTGTGCTGGAATTGGGGTCGTGGTTCTTCGGATGGGGCATCATTCCCGGCACACAAATTGGATGGATTGCCACAGGCCAACTCCCGCGCCTGACGGACATCCCGCAGATCGCTCTGCCAATGGCCGTGAGCACGCTTGTAGCGGGCTATACAGCACCGCTGGTGCTCGTAGCCGGGGTGTGGGCCAGCACCACCGGTGAACGTGCGGCCCACTTGATCCTGGGCATGATGGCGGTTTTGCTGATGGGCGTGCTGATCCTGACGTCATCGCGGGGTGGGGCGCTCTCGATTGGGGCGGCGGTTGGGGCACTGATCCTGATGCGTCTGGTGCAAAATTCGCGGCTTCGCGCTGTGATTCCGCCGCGTGTGCTGGTGGTTGGGACGTTAGGTGTCATCGTCGCGGCGCTCATTGGCGTCATTGTCATCTCACTGCCCAACAGCAATAGCATCTCTAATCGAGATCGCCTGTTGATGTGGCGCAGCGCGATCAATCTGACGACGCAAGACCCTCTCACAGGCGTGGGTGCGGTGCAGTTCGGGCGGGCCTTTCGTTCGCTGCGTGATCCGTTTCTGGCGCAGGATAAATTGGCGTCCGCGCATAATTTCTATCTCAACACGCTGGCGGAGACGGGCGTTCTCGGCCTGCTGCTGTGCGGCCTGCTGGCGCTGTTGATCGCACGGCAGGGCTGGCGCAACTGGCAAATAGCCCCCAATGATGGCACGCGCCGCCGTATCGAAGCCGTGTTTGCGGCCCTTATCGGCATAGCGGTTCACAGCCTCTTTGATGTCTTCACCATCACGCCGATTGTGCTGCTGATCGTGGCGCTGGTCGCCTATGGCATCACGCCGCAGCCCGCCAGTCGCCTTGACCCTGTGCCGCCCGGAGATCGGCGGGCGGCCTGGGCTGCGCTCATGCTGGTGCTCATCATGGGGGGCTGGATGCTGTGGCAGGATGTGGCGCAGAATTTTTATATGCAAAGTTGGGATATGAGCCGCCCTACAGAAGCCCTGGCAAATATTCGCACCGCTCAAGCGCTTGACCCTGCATTGACGCTGTACCGCCTGCAAGAGGCATATCTCATCGCGCAGACAGGCACACCGCAAGAGGGCATTGCGGCCTATCAATCGGCTCTCGCACTCGAACCCACCTGGGATACAGGCTGGCTCAATCTGGCGGCGCTGCAAGAGCAAATGGGCGATCTGGCAGGCGCTGCGGAGTCACTCAAACAGGCGTATGCCATAAAAATTGACAATGGGTCGGCGGTGCATCTGGGGCGCATCGGTGAAACACTGGGTTGGGTGGATGATACTGTGGTGGCGTATTACCGCCGCGCCTTTGAATCCAATCCTCGGCTGCCGCTGGCTGATTTCTGGCATGAGACGCCGCTGCGTCTGCGGGCGTTGAACGAGTTCGTGCCTCTGCTCGCGCTGGATGGGCAGTACCGCGTCTGGGCGGTGCATGATCCATCGCGTTTGGCGGCGCTGATTCCGTCTGATCCACACACGGCAGCCGAGTGGTGGGTGGTGGGCGAACACGCTCTCACAGTCGAACATAATGCACCCAAAGCCGCTGATGCCTTTACACAGGCCATCGCCCTCGCACCGCGTGAAGGCGACTATTTTGTCTCGCGGGCGCGGGCCACTCTGGACAGTGATCCGCAGGCGGCGCGGCACGATCTTGATCTCGCCCGCGTCTATGGCACGCGCCTTGAGTATCCCAACGCAGTTGAAGCCCAGATGACTACTGATGCAAAACTCCGTGAGCGTTTGCAGGTATCGGCGCTTCCGTTTCGTGGTGCGCCGCAAGAGTTTGCCGCTGTGCTGTATGGGCGTCCGGCCGTGTTTGATGTGCTGCCTGCCATGCGTGATCCCGGCTATGGCACAGCCACCATGCAGCCCTGGCTTGATCTGTTGCATCAGGCGCGAGCGGAGGGCGATACGACCTTTGCGGCGGCGCTGGAGGATGCGATTCATCAGAACTCGCCCTATACGGTCATCCCATAAATCCATCCTTCGTGTGAGTAGGGCAGCGCTGTTGGGTGAGGGGGTTGCTCTCAGGACAAAAGACTGCTATGATATTAGCAGTCGCCCCCGTAGCTCAGCGGATAGAGCGCTGCCCTCCGAAGGCAGAGGCAGAGATTCGATTTCTCTCGGGGGCACTTTTGATTCATACGCTGCATCTATCGGGGCGCGATCATTCGTGGCCCCGATGCTCATTTCTGTGCCAAAGGAGAGCTTGTGGCCCACATCGGCATTGATGCACGTTTGCTGGCCTATCGCACAGGAGGGATCAGCACCTACACGCGGCGTCTCATCAGCGCCCTCAATGATCTCACACCGCCGCATGAGATCACTATTGGCATCAGCCGTAAACAGTCCGCACCGCTGCCTGTCAGCTTTGCCTCAACCGCGCTGTGGACGCCGCCGCATCATCGCTGGGAACGGCTGGCGCTGTCTGTCGAATTGGCGCGTTATCGCTTCGATATCTGGCACAGCCCCGATTTTATCCCGCCGTATCGCGGCGCACGGCGGCACGTCATCACCGTGCATGATCTGACCTTCTGGCATTATCCGCAGTACCTCACTCCCGAAGGCCGCGCCTACTATAACGACCAGATCAAAAACGCTGTGCAGCAGGCCGATCATATACTGGTTGTCAGCGAGGCCACGCGCCGTGACCTGATGGATATCCTCGATGTGCCGACTGACAAGATGACAATACAGCCGCACGGGGCAGGCGATCAGTACCGCCCATTCTCGCCGCAAGAGTTGGTGCAGGCCCAAAATGCGCTCAATTTGCCCCAGGGCTATATCCTGCATGTGGGCACGCTGGAGCCGCGCAAAAATATTATCGGCCTGCTGGAAGGCTACCGCCTGCTGTTGGATCGCATGTCCGATGTACCGCCTGTTGTGCTGGTTGGTAAACCCGGTTGGCTCTTCCAGGAGACGCAGCAAAAAATCGATGCGCTGAACCTGGGTGATCGGCTGATGTGGCGGCAAAACATTGACGATGCGCTGCTGCCGGCGGTCTACAATCTGGCGAAAGTGCTTGTTACCCCGTCTTTTTATGAGGGCTTCGGGATGCCCGCGCTGGAAGCGATGGCCTGTGGCATTGTGCCTATCGTCAGCAATCGCTCGTCGCTGCCGGAGGTGGTGGGCGAGATGGGGCTGCTCATCGATCCTGATGACCCATCGACCATCACGACGGCTCTGCAAAAAGCCCTCACCGACGAGACATGGTATCAGGCGCAGCGCACGGCAGCGTTGGAGCGGGCGCGTGGGTATACGTGGGCGCATTCAGCCCAGATTGCGCTGGATGTTTATGCACAGGTGCTTGATAAAAAATGAAATATGATAGAGAAATTGCTTTCAGTGCGATGTGTCACATAAAATAACCTCAGTCGCCAGCCAGGGACTGAAAGTCCCTGGCTCCCGTGTTGCGGGGTTGAAAACCCCGCTGAAACAGGCGAAAGCGGGCGTTGAGAGCGAGACTTTAAGTCCCGCAAAAGGCAAGGCAGGGGTTTTCAACCCCTGACCACCCATGTCAAAACCTATCCAAAACTCAGGTTAAAATAGGCAAATGACTTTACAGGAGTATTCACACGCTATGGCCTCGCTGTTGAAACGTAAGCTTTTCATCGCGCTCTTTCCTCTCATCCCCGATGCCGCAGAGGACAATTATGATGCCTTTCGCACCCGCATCAAACACGAATTTGAGAGCCTTCATCCTGATATTGATCTGCGTGTCGAGTTGTCATTTTTAGAGCACAATACGCTTGATCCCGATTACCTGGAAACCATGCTCATGGCAGATGAGCCGCTTGATGGCGTCGAAACTGACTCGATGAATCTGAGTTTCCTGGTCGAAAAGGGCCTGGCGCTGCCGATTGATAAGGTCGATGACACGCTTTATCCCCAGGCAGTGCAGGCGCTGACGATTGATGGTCAGTTGTATGGGTATCCCAGCGGCATGTGCAGCAGCTTTCTCTACAGCCGCCATGAAACTGTTTTGCAGGCCAAAAATATCAGCGAACTGCTGCCAATTCTGGCCGCACAGGGATCGCTGCCCAAAATCCTCGGCAATTTCCTGGGTGTGCCTGTGCTGCCCGTGATGTACAGCCTGTTTTACGTGGGCATGTATGGGCGCGCTGCGGTGCAGCAGTCGCTGTCTCTGCCGCTTGACCCGCAGGTGATTGAGGTGATGCGAGACACGCTGCAAGACTGCCTGCGCTATATGTTCAAGGAGACGCCGCAGGTGCTGTCGCAGTATGAAACGTCTGATGCCTACTGGTCAGTGCGTGATTATGCGGAGGGCAAAGGCCACAGCTATATTGGCTTCTCAGAGAATCTCTTTCATCTGCTCCAGTACGGTGATGGGCAGCCGATTCATGTCATGCCTGCACTGTTTGGCGAGGATCACCCGGTGGTCTTCATCGATGGCTTTGTGACGAATGCCCGCGCTTGTACGCCGCAGCGCCGTGCCGATGTCGCCGCCTTTGCGCGGTATTATGCCAGCCATTCTACGGTGCTGTGGCGCACCTTCTCCGACGATGCGCCCGACAAGCCGCCGCGCTACTTGCTGTCGGCCTACCGCGACTTTTATGATCTGCCGCGTGTGGCGGCTGACCCGTACTTCAGCCATTTTCGCATGGTGCTGGATCATGCGGTGGGCTTCTTGAATCAGGGGTATCTGGAACGGCGTGAGGAGATCAACCGCCTGCTGTGTGAGGCGCTGCAAGACGTTGTGCCTGTAAACATCTAAAAGGATGTTCGTCGTTTGCAGCAGCGGCGCATCGTGGGCCGCGAGGAGACGATTATCCCTCCTTTTCACCTGCCTGCGAATCGCCCTGGCTTGAATCGGGAATCTCCTGCGACTCGTCATCCACAGCATCGGGCAGCTCACTCGGATGCAGCGCAACAGGCTGTGAAGTCGCCAGTGCGGGCAGCACCACCGTGAAGGTGCTGCCTTCACCGGGTGTGCTGGTGACAAACACCTGCCCATCATGCTGATTGACGATGCGTTTGACGATGGACAGGCCCAATCCCGTCCCATCGACCCGCTCACCGCGCCGCTTCACGCGGTAGAAGCGGTCAAAGATGCGCTCCAGATCCGCCGTCGCAATACCAACACCCGTATCGCGCACATCCACCCGCACCATCGCGCCATCGTTGCGGGCTGTGACGGTCACATCGCCGCCGGCACGATTGTATTTGATGGCATTACTCAGCAAATTGTTGAAGACATGATTGAGCAGATGGCTGTCCCCCAGGATCGGACGGGCATCATCGGCCACCTGTACCACAAGATGCACATTGCGCTGGCGGGCGGCATCCTCCACGAACAGGGCGGCCTCTTCCAGCAGGCGCGGCAAAGAGCATTCTTCGTGCATGACGCCATCATTCACATCCAGGCGGGCAAAATCCAGCACGTCGTGAATCATGCGCTCCATCCGCTCAAGATTGGAGGTGGCCCGCTGGAGCATTTCTTCCTGGCGCTTCGTCAGCGGCCCGAAGTGAGTCGCGGCATCAATCGCGCCTTTTGCAGCGGCCATCGGCGTCTTGAGATCGTGAATAAAGCTATGAAACAGTTCGGAATCTTGCTGGTTTGTGCTCATGCGGGCGTCTCCGAGGGTTTGAGAAGCGGCGGAATCTGCTGCATAGCATAGGCGACTCGTGTGCCATGCCAGGTCAGCAGCGATCCGTCCACCAGATGAATACGGCCTGTTCGTGCGGCAGGCACATCAAGGCGTTGGAACAGCGGCAGATGGCTCTCTGTGAAGGCAAACGGCTCTGATGGCAGCAAAATCACATCCGGCTGCGCGGCCTCGACCTCCTCAAAGGTTACACGCGGGTAGCGCGTATCACGCCCCTGCACACGCGCATCATCCGCCGCATACGGCTCACGTTCGCCCAGATCCGCCGCCAGCGGCAGACGGCGTTCGCGGTCTGCGAAGATGTTGACACCGCCGCACACGCGCAGCACGTCATGCACATAAGTGGCGGCATTGATCGTCATCAGCGGATCGAGCCAGATGGGGACGAACACCTTGAGCGGATTCGTCATCTCACGCTCTTCCGCGATGCTGTTGAGCCAATCATAGGTGTATTCCACCATGCGAATGCGATGCACCATGCTCGTTTCTTCAAACAGATACATGATATTCCACAGCAGATTGAAGGATTCAGGGATGGTCTGCGGAAATGTCACCCAGACCGGAATCCCCGCCGCTTGCAGCCGTTCGACATCTTCTTTGCGATTTTCTTCGCGGTTTGCCATCACCAGATCGGGCTTGAGGGTGATAATCGCGTCCACGTTCGGATTTTTCGTGCCGCCCACCGTTGGAATCCGCTCGACCTGCCCGACAGGATAGATGCAGTAATCGGTGCGTCCGACCACACGGCTGCCCAGATTGAGATCGAACAGTGATTCTGTCACACTTGGCACGAGCGACACAACGCGCTGGGGCGTAGTCTCAATGGGCGCATCTTGGGCGCGAATGGCGTAGCGGCTTTCGCTGGTCATGCCAGTGTCACCAGTTGTTCGCGCTCTGGGCCAACGCTGACCGCCAGAATCGGCAGCCCAACATCCTGCTCAATTTTTTGCAGGTAGGCGCGGGCCTGGGGCGGCAGATCATCCAGCGTGCGGGCGCTGCTGATATTTTCCTGCCAGCCGGGGAGCGTCTCGTAGATCGGCGTGACGCGCTCCTGTCGTTCGGTGGTGTCGGGCGGATAGGTGAAACGTTCGCCCTCATACTCGTAGGCCACACAGACTTTGAGTTCCTCAAAACCGGACAGGATATCCAATTTTGTGATCGCCAGATCGGTAAAGCCGTTGATGGCCGCGCTGTAACGCAGCATCACCAGATCGAGCCATCCGCAGCGGCGCGGACGGCCCGTCGTCGTGCCATATTCATCCCAGTAATTTGTGCCTGTGCCGCGCAGTCGATCCCCAATCTCATTTTTCTGTTCTGTCGGCATCGGGCCGCCGCCAACGCGGGTGCTGAAGGCTTTTGCCACGCCCATGACACGCTCTACATGGCGCGGGCCAATGCCCAGACCCGTGAGAGCGCCGCCGACGGTGGGGGAGGAGCTGGTTACAAATGGGTAGCTGCCGTGATCGATATCGAGCAAGGTCCCCTGTGCGCCTTCGCAAATGACTTTTGCGCCCGCCTGCACCTGCTGATACAGATAGAGCGACGTGTCCTTGATGAAGGGCCGCAGACGATAGGCCGCATCAACATAGGCTTGCAGATCGGCATCGGGATCGAGCGGGTCGGCATGGAGGCCGCGCAGTTCAATATTGCCGCGCTCGGTGGAGGCCCGCATTGCGTCGGCGAACGTCTCGACATCCAGCATCTGACCAATGCGAATCCCGGAGCGCCCCGTTTTATCGAGATAAGCCGGGCCAATGCCGCGCAGGGTTGTGCCGATGGCATCTGCGCCGCGTGATTTTTCAGAGGCTTTGTCACGCGCAATATGGGCGGGTGTAATCATATGGGCGCGATTGCTGATGAGCAGATTGTCGGGCGTGATGATGACGCCAAGCGCGGTCAGCTCGTCAATCTCTCTCAGCAGGCTGATGGGGTTAATCACCATGCCATTGCCCATGACCGATACCACGCCTTTCCGCAGCACCCCGGAAGGAATCAGGTGCAATTTGTAGACATGTTCTCCATCCGCAACAGTATGGCCCGCATTATCGCCGCCACTGTAACGCGCCACGATTTGAGCGTCGGCGGCCAGCCAATCAACAAAGCGGCCTTTTCCCTCGTCGCCCCACTGCGCGCCAATTAAGATTGTCACTGACATGCTGTTGTCGTCTTTCGTGTCATATTTATGCGGAGCAAGTGTATCGCATTTTGGGGGCGTTGGCACGGGGACGTATGAGATAGCAATATTCAGGATGGTCTGTAGGGATAAGGCCCGCCGTGTCCGAAAATGTGGACACGGCAGGCCGTGTCCCTACGAGATCATCCTTGATTCATAACGATCAGTGTGGCGAGGTCTACCTCCAATGGGCATGGTATTGGCCCCACCACGCGATCATGCACGCCTACTCGTCGTCATCCTCGTCCAAATCAGCCTCTTGCGAGAGTTGAGTTTGATAGCCGCGTCCTAGAGCGACAACGACCTCTTCCTCACCCCAGGCTTCCAGGTCGCCACCACCACCCAGGGCCAGCGCCGAACCGAGGCCAATCGCCACGCCCACTGCCTGATCCTGCTCGCTCAAAATGGCTTGCAGCGCGGGCGAGTCGCCAATGTTGCCAACGCCGGGTTCCAGGAAGGCATTTGTGACCCATTCAATCCCATCCAGCACGCTGCCTTCATCCGTCATGGCCCATTTGCCCAGCAGATTCACAGCCATGCCTTCAAGCAGGATGACCGTGCCTTCTTCATAGGCCGTCCGCAGACCTTCCAGCGGTGCGCCGGACAGGGCTTCATACACCTCATCGAGGCTGTCACCGCCTTCGACGACGATCAGTGTGACCTCGCTCATTTGCTTGAGCAGCACGTCCGGCTCTTCTTTGAGGTCAAGCACAAAGCCCGCTGGTGCGCCCAGGTCTTCGAGGTCTTCTTGCAGCGCTTCGCCTTCATCGGCAGCCAGGGAGATATACAGTGCTCCACCGCTGGCAGCGCGGGCCAGCGCTTTCGCCCGAATCGGGCTGCTGACATCGGCCTCTCCACCAGACAGAACCAACCAGCCCAGGCCATCAAGCCAGTTCAAAAATCCGCGTGTTGGCACGGCTAAGCCTCCAGAACATAATCAGCAACGGCGCTGGCGAGCAGCGAGACAGCGAAGGGCAGCACAGACTCATCAAAGTCAAACTGTGGATGATGATGCGGGTAATCCAGGCCGCGCTCACTGTTGCCTGACCCAACAAAAAAGTACATGCCGGGGATATCCTTCATGAGCACGCCAACGTCCTCCGCCCCCATCGTGCGCTCATAGACAAACGCCTCTTCCTGGACGCCCATCTTGAGAAACGACTCTCGCACATGCCTTGCAACATCAGGATCATTGACGACAGGCTCGGTCTGGTCGCCGCTGCGAATGCTGGCCGTACAGCCCATTGCCTCCGCAATCCCATTGACGAGAGCACGCAGGCGTATCTCAATCATCTGGCGCGTTTCGCTGCGAAAGGTGCGAATCGTGCCGTTGAGCATGGCTTCCGAGGGGATGACATTGTGCGCTGTGCCAGCATGGATCTGCGTGACCGAGACGACAGCCGTATCCAGTGGATCGACATTGCGGCTGACGATGGTTTGCAGGGCGGTAGCGATGTGCGCGGCACAAATGACGGGATCAACCGCCTGATGCGGCGAGGCTCCATGACCACCTTTGCCCATGAGATGAATCGTAAAATCAGACGCGCCCGCCATCACTGGGCCATCCGCCACGCCAACTTTGCCGACGGGCATACTGTTCCACAGATGCAGCCCCAGGACGACATCCGGGACGGGATCACGCAGCACGCCATCGCCGACCATTGCTTCCGCCCCCTGTGCGATCTCCTCGGCGGGCTGGAACACAAATTTGATGCGTCCGGCGATCTTCTCGCGCTGTTGGGCGAATAATTTTGCCACACCGAGGGCAATCGCCGTATGTCCATCGTGGCCGCAGGCGTGCATTTTGCCGGATGTATCGGAGATATAGTCGATTTTATTGGCTTCGATGATGGGTAGAGCATCCATGTCCGCCCGTACCAGCACTGTCGGGCCATCATGTGCCCCCTCCAGGATGCCAACGACGCCCGTTCCCCCGACGCCTGTCTGCACCTCCATGCCGAGGTCGCTCAACTGCTGCGCCACAATCGAGGCCGTGCGGATTTCCTGGAAGGCCAGTTCGGGATGCTGATGAAAATCACGGCGCACCCGCACGAGTTCCTCGCGCATGGCTTCGGCTTCTGTTCTAAAGAGGGCTGTGTCCATAACTTGTATCCTTGAGGCTGATCAGCGCCACAATTGTATCACGCGGAACTGCTCGATATAACGTGGTTGGTCAGGTGGCGACTTCGGATCAAGGGCGCGATCTCGCATCCGCTGCGCCATTGCTGCCATATCCCCGATCTGGCTTTTGTGCTCATGCAGGGCGGCGATCTTCTGCTCCATCGTGCTGCTGATATCGACAGCATGGGTGGGGTCGTTGGTGGCGGCAATGTAGATGGTCTGGGCTTTGTGCGTGTCCAGCCCTTCCGCTGTCAGATGCTCCGGGAAATTGAGCCGATCACGGGCAGTGGGGTAGACCGCTTCCAGCGTGGCCGCACCGATGGCGCGATGATCAGGATGATTAAGCGAGTTCGTGCCGTTCCAGAACACCGTCGGGTCAAAGGTGACGACGATATCGGGCTTCTTGAGGCGGATCAAACGGGTGATCTCACCGCGCAGCGCCAGGGATGGCGTCAGTTCACCGTCTTTATGGCGCAAAAAAATCACATCGCGGACGCCGAGTACGGCCATCGCGCAGCGTTCTTCCTCTTCACGCAGGGCGATCAGTGCCTGCGGCGTGATATCGGGATCGCTGCTGCCTTTATCGCCGCTGGTTGCCACCACGAGGGTGACGCTATCGCCCTGGCGCGTCCACAGGGCCAGTGTCCCGCCCACGATGAAAGGGGCATCATCGGGGTGCGCGAACACGGCCATCACGCGGCGCGGGGCAGTCTCTTGAGTCATAGGGCCTCCTTAAAAATGCAGCAGGGGTACGATCTCAACCAATGGTGGCTTCGCCCGTACCCCTACAAGAATGGATGCTGTGACATGACGAGATGTTACTCGTCGTCCTCGTCCTCATCCTCGTCTTCGTCGTCAGCGCCGTCGGCTGTCACTTGATCGGAGCGACGTTCACCTTTGGGCTTGCCGCAGTCGCAGTCGCCATCACCATGCTTGGAGCAGGGTTCTTTGGCGGCTTTCGCCAGCGCTTTGAGTTCATCCAATGGCACAAGCTCGTCTTTCTGCACCATCTTCAAGCCGACGCCTTCAATCCATACGCTCACGATATCCGTCAGCGGGAAGACATCTTGCACCTTGCCTTCGCCAAACGGTGTGCCAACGCGCTTGTTGCGTTTGGGCAGTTCTTTACGCGCTTCCACATACTGCTCATACTCATAGACGAGGCAGCAGCGCAGCCGCCCGCACATGCCCGTGATCTCGGCAGGATTGAGCGAGATGCCCTGGGCCTTCGCCATCTTGATCGAGACCGGGCTGAAATCGGTCAGGAAGGTGCTGCAACAGCGTTCGATGCCGCATGCGCCCGCGCCGCCGAGCATCTTGGCGACATCACGCGGGCCAATCTGCCGCACTTCGACCTGGGTTTGCTGGAACTCGCGCTGGAGCATGTTTTTGAAGCGGTGCAGATCGACCTTATCCGGGCAACTGCAATAAAACGTGATGAGCGACCCATCGTAGTTATAATTGGCCGCCACGAACTGCACTTTGCGGAGGGCGGGAATATTGCTCGCCATGTCAACGCACAGTGCGAGAGCGGCGGGCTGGTAGGTCTCCCACTCTTTGCGGAGGGTGAGATCACGGGCGGTAGCAGGGCGCATAATCGGGGGGTAGGACTGGCCGTTTTCGTAGGGCGCAAAGCCCATGATCTGGCCCATCTGTCGCCCGCGCACCGTCTGCACGATGACATAATCTCCCGGTTTTACCTCCGGGAACTCGGCAAAGTCATAGTGATAGAGTCTGCCGACTTTCATAAAGCGTACCCCGATGACGCGACGGGTAGCCGCTGGGGTGGTTTCCCGCACGGCGGGCATATTGGTCATGTTGGATTACCTACACTGACACTCATAGCTGAGTATATCGGATGGTCAACTCAACTGTAAACCAAATGCGGCGGCTTGACAATATGTGGGGACGGAAAGTCTATAAGCATTCTGTTTGACGATAAGGGGATCGATGCCAACCTTGAACCCAATTCAACACGACCAGCGCCAACGTATTTTGCGCTTCTATGGCCTCGAACATGCATCTCTCCTCGCCAGCGGCACAGAAGCCGATGTGTATGCGCGAGATGAGAAAACGCTCTTAAAACTCTATACAGGAGGAGAGCGTCGTGCAGAGCAGTTGGAGCTTCTGCGCGATTTTTACAGGGGTATTGTCCATACAACCATTCCCCTGCCAACTATTCACGATATCAGGCGATTCGAGATGGTCATCGCTGTGATTGAAACGCGCCTTGAGGGAAGACCGTTAGACGATTATCTGCCCAATTTACAGGGTGCAGACCTGGAACGGGCTGAAAACTTGTATCTGGACGCTGTGTTTAGCATGAAAGAGTTGCGCTTGAAAGAGACACCATCACGATATTTTTTGTTTGATAAAATCACTCTCAGCGATTCATCGCGCCAGAGTTTTGCCTCATTTTATGCGGCGTCTCTGCGCGAAAAATCGACTCACGTCGGCCCATTTTTCCAATCCTTCGATAGTGATTTTTCTTTCAAGGCCGAGGCTTTGATCACAGCCATCCAGAATCAACCCAGAGCCGCTTTGTCCATCATTCACGGCGATCTCTTTCCAGGCAATATTCTGGTCAATGAGGTGGGGGATCGCGTCACAGGCATCATCGATTTTGGCTCGTTTACGCAGTTTGGTAATTTCTTGCTCGATGTGGCGGGGGCATTCGGCTTCTACAAGATGTATGATCCTGATCACAAAGCGATTCGGGCGGCGCTTCTGCCGCGTGTGTTGAGTCGGCTGACAGAGACAGAGCAGGGCATGTTCTTTCAGTTTTTGCTGGCGAATGCCATTATGACCTCTGATTTCTACGCTCAAGACGTTGATCCGCGCAACGATGGACATTTTCAATGGGCAGTTGATATCGTTTCTGATGTGTACTATTGGCAAAAAGCCTTGAGAGCATAATCGATCTCTCATCTGTCAAGGCATCAGCCTTAATTCTTTAGGCGCTCCGTTGTTTTTCGGGGAAAGTGACAGACATCGCTTGTATGACCGAAATTACTTGCCTCAATCTTGCCCCTCTCCTGTAAGATGTATATATTAAAGGTCGATTGAATTTTAAGGTTGGGCGTTCCGCACTCCGCTTCTGCTCACCGTCACCGAGACTAGGGTTTATGGCAACACTGACGATGAAATTCGGCGGATCGTCCGTTGGGACATCAACCGCCTTGACGCAGGTGATTAGCATCGTGCTCCATGAGCACCGCCAGCACGATAAACTCGTTCTCATCGTCTCCGCATTGGATGGCGTCACCGATATGCTGCTTGAGGCGGCTCATCTGGCCCAGATCAACAACCAGCGCGGCTATCGGCGCATTGCCGCCAACCTGCGGACGCGGCATCTGGCCCTGGTGGATGTGCTGCCGTTTGGCGGCCAGGAGCGGGCGGCGCTGCTGGCCGATATAGACCGCCTGCTGTTTGAAATGCTCGATATGTGCCAATCGATTGGCAGCGTGCCACGCGAGAGTGTGCCGCCTGATCTCAGTGACACAATGGCGGCAGTGGGCGAGCGCTTATCGGCACGCATCATTGCGGGCCTGCTGCGCCAGAATCAACTCCGCAGCGCAGCGGTTGATGGTACGGATATCATCATCACCGATGAGGTGCATGGCAACGCCACGCCCAATCTGGCGCTGACCCGCGAACGAGTGGCGCTGCATTTGATCCCGATGCTGGAACGGCAGATCGTGCCTGTCGTCACGGGTTATATTGGATCGACGCCCAAAGGTAAGACGACGACAATTGGACGCGGCGGCAGCGATTTCACCGCCTCCATCCTGAGCGTCTGCCTGAACGCCAGTGAACTGTGGATCTGGTCGGATGTGGATGGCATGATGTCGGCAGATCCGCGTGAGATTGACAACGCGCATGTGATTGAGGAATTGTCGTATAACGAAGTGGCGGAACTGGCCTATTTTGGGGCGCGGATTTTGCATTCACGCATGGTGCAGCCGCTCAAAGAGCGCGATATCCCCCTGCGCGTGAAGAATGTCTACAAGCCTCAGATGGCCGGGACGCGGGTGCATCGCATCAACCAGGATTTGCCGCCGCGCATCAAAGCTGTGACGAGCATCCAGGGCATCGCCCTCTCCTCAGAGCGCAGCGGCGCAGCCCATGAGGTGATTGCGCTCGTCGATCAGATTCTGTTTCAGAGCATTGGCGTGCGAGCCGATGTCATGCTGGCGGCGCAGTCGTCCTCGCAGAGTTTCCTGTGCTTCGTCGTACCCACGAGCGCCGGTTTTGAGGCAGTCGATACAGTCATGACAGCGCTGCGGGCACGTTTTGCCGAACATCGTGACGCCACCCCCTGGACGGTGCAGCCTGTCAGCATTGTGACGGCGATTGGCGACAAGATCGACCAGACGCCGAGTTTGATGGGGCAGATTTTCGCGCCGCTGGACGGAATTCGCCTGCTAGGGATCGCCCAGGGGCCAGCACGGTGCAGCGTCTCGCTGGTTGTCGCGCCGTCGGATGCGGAAACAACGCTGCGGCGTCTGCATAAATTGACGACAAAATAGGGACGCCATAGCACCGTTCCCATTCTCTCACCCTCCTCGCCCCTTGTGGGAGAGGAGGAGGGGTTTGTTAATAACGCGGCAGATAATAATCCAATTCCCACTGCGTAATCTGGCGGTTGTAGCTGTCGATTTCCTGCTCGCGGGCCGCAATGTAGCGCTCGGCGATGACTGGCCCGATGGCATTCATCATCACATCATCGGTCTTGAGTGCCTCCAGCGCCTCCGGCAGCGAGGCAGGTAGCACGCCCACGCCGCGCATTCGGCTGCGATGGACGGTGAGTAGCGTCTCTTCCAGCGGCTCCGGCAGGGGCATCTTATGGCGAATTCCATCCAGCCCCGCCAGCAGCATCACGGCGGCGGCGAGATACGGGTTGCTAGCTGGATCAGGGCAGCGCAGTTCCAGCCGCGTGTGCGATTCTTTGCCGGGTTTGGTGCTCGGCACGCGAATGAGCGCCCCGCGATTGATATGCGCCCAAGTGATATGCACCGGGGCTTCAAAACTCGTGCCGAGACGCTTATACGAATTGATGAGCGGGGCCAGAATCGCGCACATGGCCCGCGCATGGTGGAGCTGCCCGGCCAGAAAATGCCGCGCCATCTCGGACAGCCCATACTCATGCTGCGTATCCATGAACAGATTTGTCCCCGTTTGCAGGTCATGCAGGCTCTGATGCGTGTGCATCCCGGAGCCGGGGCGATCTGCGGTGGGACGCGGCATGAAGGTGCAGTACAGGCCGTTCATCTGTGCGACGGTTTTGAGGGCGACGCGGGCGGTCAGCGCATGATCGGCAGACACGAGGGCATGATTGTATTGAAAGCCGACTTCGTGCTGCCCAAAGCCGATCTCGGAGTGCGTCGAATCGACACGGATGCCCATATCTTGCAGCGCCATGAGCATCTTGCGGCGGATGTGCTGCGAGGCTTCGTCCGGGTTATCGAAATAGCCCGCATGATCCTGCGGCGTAGTGAGGATGGGGCGGCCCTGAGCATCGGTGGGCAGCAGATAGAATTCGAGTTCCATGCCCGTCTTGAAGATATAGCCCATCTCTTCGGCCTCGCGCAGCGCCCGCAGCAGCACGTTGCGCGGGTCGCCGATGAAGGTCTCGCCGTGTGCATTGAAGACGGAGCAGATCAGGCGGGCGGTGCGCTCATCGCCGTTTGTCCAGGGGATGATGGTAAAGGTACGCAGATCAGGCACGAGCATCATATCGCTCTCGGCCACACGGGTGCTGCCCTCTAACGATGACCCGTCGAAGTGCAGGCCGTTGTCGATGACATTTTCCAGCTCAGCGGCGGGCAGGATGACATTTTTGACGCTGCCCGTAATATCCGTGAACCACAGGGCGATGAATTTGACTTTTTCCTGACTGGCGAGTGCCAGCACTTCTTGTTTGGTCATCGGGAGGTAATGTCGATTCGCGTCGAGTTTCATAAATCTTCTCACTTCAAGTGTGGCAAGGGGGCCGACAGATGCCTACAGTGTATCTTACTAGCATTTTAGCGGAGAGTTTTGGTAAGAGGATACAAGGAGGGGGAATGTTGATGTTGTAGGGGCAGGTTACATCCCGCCCACGAGGATTTAAGATTCAGAGTTTTTGAGTTCACTATTTCTTTCAATCCCCAGATGCCCCATCAGCGCCTCCACCCCCAACAGATAGCTGCGCCAGCCAAAGCCGCAAATTTGCCCCACGCACACGGGCGCAAGATACGAGTGATGGCGGAATGTCTCACGCGCATGGATATTCGACAGATGCACCTCGATCACGGGCAGGGCAATCGCGCTGATGCAGTCGCGCAGCGCGATGGAAGTGTGGGTATACGCCCCTGGATTGATGATTACACCGCAGGCCCATGTCCGCGCATCCTGCAAATGATCGATCAGCACGCCCTCATGATTGGACTGTTCGGCCCGCACGCCCACGCCGTAGACGGCCGCTTTTTCAAGCACGCGGGCATTGATATCCTCCAGCGTCACATGCCCGTACACCTCCGGTTCGCGGGTGCCGAGCAAATTCAAATTCGGGCCATGCAGCAGAAGCAGCGTTTTATCCATGAAAAACCATTGGGTGTAGGGACAAGGCCCGCCTTGTCCAACCAATACATCAAAGAGGACATGGCGTGCCATGTCCCTACAGCATGTCGCGCAAGATTTGGATGACCGTCTCACGCGGCACATCGTTCACGATACAGGGATCGCCAATGCCGCGCAGCAGCACAAAGCGCGAATGGCCCGCCTGCCATTTTTTGTCTGTCCCCATCGCCGCATACAGGGCGTCGGCATCAAGCCCGCCCAGACGCAAGGGCAGGCCCGTCTCAGCCAGCAGCGTATCGACGTGCTTAACGAGCGCGGCATCGCACAGGCCCAGCGCGTGTGAGAGCTTCACCGCCGCCATCAAGCCGACGCCCACCGCCTCGCCGTGCGGCCATGCATACTCTGTCACCCGCTCAATGGCATGAGCAAAGGTATGACCAAGATTGAGGTAAGCACGGATATTCTGCTCATACGGGTCGGCCTGCACAATATCGACCTTGACCTGCACCGCCCGCTGCACAAACTCGGCGGCGCGATCCGGCGTATGCAGCGTGGGATCAAGCAGGGTGGCATCAGCCAGCAGACCATGTTTGAGTGCCTCTGCCATGCCGCAGCGCCATTCCAGCGGCGGCAGCGAGGTCAGCACGTCGGGATCGATTAGCACGGCGGCAGGCTGCTTGAACGCCCCGACCAGATTCTTGCCTTCGGGGAGATCGACGCCGACTTTGCCGCCGACGCTGCTATCGACCATCGCCAGCAGCGTCGTCGGAATCTGCACGAAGCGCACGCCGCGCATATAGCTGGCTGCCGCAAAGCCGACGGTATCGCCGACCACGCCGCCGCCCAACGCAATCACCGTCGTATGGCGATCTGCGCCCGTTTTGACGAACTGCTCATACAGCGAACGCACGGTATCCAGATTTTTGTAGCGTTCGCCATCGAGCATGAGGACGAGCGAGGCATGGGGCAGACGTGCCGCCAGCGTCTCGCCGTAGAGGGCGCTGACGGTGGGGTTGCTGGCGATGATGACATGCTGATCCAGACCGTAGGCCGCCGCATCAAGATCGCGCAGCAGCCCGGCCTGAATCGTGATGTGATAGACGCTCTCAGGCGTCGAGACGGGGATCGTTGTTGTCGGCATTGCTGATCGCTATATTCCACAGAATGAGTACATCCGCAGCCACCTGTTCCGGCGTGCGGCCAGAGGTTTCGACCTGATAGGGCATGGCGTCGTAAAACGGCTGGCGCTCAATATAGAGTTCCTGCCAGCGGACAGCCAGCGGGCGGCCTTCGATCTGAGTCAGACGTTCGCCCAGGGTGGCGGGATGCGCGGTGAGGCACACGATCACGCCCGTTTTGGACATGACGGTATAATTGCTCTCATCGACCAGCGCCCCGCCGCCTGTGGCGATGACGAGATTTTGCTGCAAGGCCATCTCGTAGCACAGGCCGCGCTCAATCGCCCGAAAATACGGTTCGCTCTCCTGCGAGAAAATGCCGCTGATCGCCATGCCTGTGCGCTGCTCAATCACGGCGTCCATATCATAGAAGACGCGCCCCATATGCGCCGCCACCAGTGCTCCGACGGTGGTTTTGCCCGTCCCCATGAAGCCCGTGAGAATCAAATTGAGCATCGACGGAATCGGCTGAATCTCGTGCAAAGACAGCTCAGACATAGCCAAATCTCCAGGAGATATTGTTGACAGGCAGATCGCTCACGCGGCTGCGGCGCAGCGTGGCAAAGCGCGGCAGCATCTCTTCCAGGCTGTCGCCGCCCAATTTTTCCAGCAGCGATTCAGTGATGACGAACGCCATCATCGATTCACCAATTGGGATCGCACGGGGCAGGGCGCAAAAATCGCTGCGTTCATACGTCGTGCGGTCTGCCTCGCCTGTCGCCAGATTGACCGAATCAGCACCGCGCAGCATGGTGGCAATCGGCTTCATCGCCACGCGCACGATGATCGGGTCGCCTGTGGTGATGCCGCCTTCAAGCCCGCCGGCGCGGTTGGTGCGGCGTATGATATTGCCCACGTCATCGACGTACAAATCATCATGCACCTGACTG
>DAOTUR010000431.1:0-9477 GCA_034436915.1 Anaerolineae bacterium | reverse complement strand
CGTGTAGGGACAGGGCCTGCCCTGTCCGTTCATCGCGTGAAAATGGACAGGGCAGGCCCTGTCCCTACGCCAAAATACATTTTGTTTGTAACGAATGGCATTATCAAACGGCTTCTTAGACATACAAATCAAGGTGTTCATCTTTTTCACATGTGTTTCGCCCATGTGTGACCCATGCTATACTTATAAGGACGGCATCATTACGTCTTTCTTTCCCTCGTGGCACGCAAAAGGGCCTGTCGTCTTTATGCAGCACTTTCTCGAAATGGCAACGTGGTCAACGGCAGATATTCAACATCTGCTTAAGTTGGCGGTGCATCTCAAAATGGAATGGCAGTCGGGCGGCAATCGTCCGGTGCTGAAGAACAAAGTGCTTGGCATGATTTTTCAAAAGCCCTCGCTGCGAACACGAGTCTCGTTTGAAGTGGCGATGAAACACCTGGGTGGCGATGCGATTATGCTAGGCCCGGAAGAAATTGGCCTGGGCAAACGGGAAAGTATCTCGGATATCGCCCGCGTCCTCTCTGGTTATGTACATGGCATTATGGCCCGCGTCTACGCGCACGAGAGTATCGAAGAAATGGCAAAATGGGCGCGTGTGCCTGTCATCAACGGCCTGAGCGATGACTATCACCCCTGCCAATCGATGGCGGATATTCTCACCATCTATGAGTTTTTTGGGCGGGTGCAGGGCTTGAAAATCGCCTATATCGGCGATGGCAATAATGTGGCGGCCTCGCTGCTGGAAGCGGCCTCGCACTTTGGGGCCAATTTTGCGATGGCAACGCCCGAAGGCTATGAACTGCCGGAACCGATGCGGAAACGGGCCGAACCGCTGGTCAGGCGCAGCGGCATCCACCTGGAGATGCACACGCATCCTCAGTTGGCGGTGAAGGATGCCCATGTGATTTATACCGATACCTGGACGAGTATGGGTCGTGAACACGAAGCGGATGAGCGGCGTCGCATCTTTGCACCCTTCCAGGTGAACAGCGATCTCGTCGCGCTGGCCCGCCCCGATTGTATTGTGATGCACTGTTTGCCAGCGCATCGCGGCGAAGAAATTACGGATGAGGTGGCGGATGGCGATCACTCAGCCATTTTCCAGCAGGCCGAGAACCGCCTGCACGCCCAAAAAGCTATTCTCGTCAAGCTGCTCGCTTAAAATTGAGTTTTGTAGGATAAAAAACCTGTGATGAACGCACGCCCCGACGAATTTCATAAGCACATGGATACGGGCGCGGATGCCGCGCTGGAACAAAATTGGCGCGGCGCAGTGGAGGCGTATCAGAAGGCGACGCAGATTGTCCCTGATGATGCCGATGCCCAACTCAATCTTGGCGTCGCCCTGTTAAACGGTGGACAGTTGGATCGCGCCTTCAAAACGCTGAAAAAGGCCCAGGCGCTGGCCCCCGGTGATCCTGTCCCGCTCGAACGCATCGGTGAAACGATGGAGGAGATGGGCCAGCTCAAAGAGGCGGCACAGCAGTATGTCCAGGTCGCCGATATCTATTTGCAGCAGCGCGATTGGACGAAGGCCATCTCCAACTGGGAGCGGGCTACTTCGCTGACGCCCGGTCTGGTCGGCATTCATGCGAAGCTGGCGCAGGCCTATGAGCGCCTCGGCAACAAGAAAGAGGCCATCCGTGAGTTCCTCACGCTCGCCTATAACTTCCATCGTCTGAGTCATGTCGATAAGGCCATCAGCGCCGTTGAACGCGCCCTGCGCCTGGACAAGAACAACGCTCTCTCGCTCAACATTTTGCGGGCGCTGCAAACGGGCGGCGATGTGGTGCTGCCAGCGGACATGTTGAAACGCCGTAAATCCGAGAAAGACAAAGCCGCCGAAGCCGAAGTGAGCTATATCGATCTCTTCGGGGGCGAGCTTCAACAGGAGATTGCGGAGGCTGATCCGCTCGGCCCGATTGGGGAAGCGCTCAATCTGGCGATGGAACTGCTGGCCGCGCATGTCGTTGAAAGCGGCCTGAACGAATCGATCATGTATGGGCTGCAAGGCATGGAGCTGCAACGTCAGGGCAGCTACAAAGAGGCCGTTGAAGCGTATCGCCTCGCTGACCAGGGCGGCCTGCGTCATCCCTCGCTCAAGATGTGTCTGGGCGGCCTGCTTGTCCTGAGCGAACAACCGCAAGAGTCGATCAAGCCTCTGGGCGAAGCCGCCATGCATCCGCAGCTCTCCGCCGGGGCCATGCACGCGATTGGCCTTGCCTATCACAAACTGAGCGATCAACGCAATGCCTCACGCTATCTCATCAAGAGCTTGCAGGCGGTTGATACCAGTATGGCGCAAAGTCAGGCGGAGATTGAAGAGCTGACAAGCGTCTATGAGCGCCTGATCGTTGCAATTGACGGGCGCAACAACGAATCGCTCACGGCCATCAATGAGCGTTTTGTCAGCCTGCTCAGTGGCAAGGATTGGAAACGCCGCATCGTTGAGACGCGCCGCCACCTGGATGAGACCTTCCGCAATGAAGGCAATCAGGGGCTGGTCGATTACATCACCGTCAAAGATGGCGGCAATCTGGCAGAACTCATCTCCGCGATTGATCGCTATATCAAGCAGGGGTTGTATACGCTGGCGATGGATGAATGCCAGCACGCGGTTGAGAAATCCGCCGCCTATCTGCCGCTGCATGTGCGCATGGCCGAAGTGATGATGAAAGAGGGGCGCATTCGGCAGGCCATCAACAAATACAATATGGTCGCCAAAGCCTACCTCGTGCGCGAAGAGAATGACCGCGCCGCCTCCATCCTCAGTACGGTGCTGGATATGGCCCCGCTGGATGTGGAAGTGCGGATGAACCTGATTGAACTGCTGGAGAGCGAAGAGCGCTGGGAAGAAGTGCTGGATCAGTATATCGACCTCGCCAACACCTATCAGCAGTTGGGCGATTTTGAGCACTGTAATTCCACCTTTGGCGCGGCGGAACGACTGGCCCGCAAGATCAACGCCCCATCCAACAAACTCATCGAGATCAAACATTATCTGGCCGATATCAACCAGATGCGACTGAATACTCGTGCAGCCCAGAAGATCTATGAAGAAATCATGGAACTGGACAACCAGGACGAGAAGGCGCTCAATGGGCTGGTGGAGATCTACTACACGCAGGGCAATCAGGTCGAAGCCGTCAAACGCCTCGATTCGCTGCTCGGCTTGTACGCCCGTAAAGGCATGGTGCAGCGCATTCGCTCGCGCCTGGAAGAGCTGGTGCGTTCCATGCCCTCTGATACGGCGCTGCGGGCGCGTCTGGCCTCGATTTACAAGAAGCTGAACATGGTCAAAGAGGCGATTGAGCAGTTGGACGCCCTGGGTGAATTGCAGTTGGACGCGGGCATGAACAAAGAAGCGGCCAGCACCATCCGCCAGATTATTTCTCTCAAGCCGGATCGGGTCGAGGAGTACAAGAAGCTGCTCTCCCAATTGAACGCCTAATTACGCCCACGAACACACGGCAGGAAGAGTCGCTCCTCGCGCCGTTTGAAGGACATCCGTCGGTGCAAGAATTTCTGTGGATTCTGTCCACCCTCTCCGCCAACGATCTGTTGGACATTTTGATTGTGACCCTGTTGTTCTTCGGTCTGAGCTGGTTGTTCCGAGGCACACAGGCTGTCCCGCTTTTTCGCGGGATGCTCACAGTCATCCTCGCCCTGAGTCTGGTGGCGGGTGTCTTTCAGTTGCAAGCGCTCGGATGGCTGGTCACGAATTCGCTGGCGGTGCTGGCGCTGGCTGTTCCCGTGATCTTTCAGCCGGAACTGCGCCGCATGTTGGAGCAGATCGGGCGCGGCGTGTTCTTCGTGGATCGGGTCACGCCTGATAATGAACGCATGAAGATCATTGATGAGACCTGCCGCGCCGCTGAACGCCTGTCAGAGCGGCGGCATGGCGCTTTGATCGTGTTGCAGCGGGCCAGCAGCCTGGAGGATTTCATCCGCACGGGCGTGCAGCTCAACAGCGATTACAACGCCGAACTGCTGCTCACCATCTTCTGGCCGCGCACCGAATTGCACGATGGGGCCGTGATCGTGGATGGGACGGGACATATCGCCAGCGCCGCCGCTGTGCTGCCGCTCACGGCCAGCCGCAATCTGCCGCATCCCAAGATGGGCACGCGCCACCGCGCTGCCCTGGGCATCAGCGAAGTCACGGATGCGGTGTGCATCGTCGTGTCAGAGGAGACGGGCAAAATCTCCGTCACCAACGGCGGGCGCATGTTCTCGCGTCTGGAACTGGATCGCCTGCACATCCTGCTCAGTGCGCTCTACAGCCCGCGCACGGTGGATGCGCTGTCGTTCTGGCAGCGGATGCGCGAACGGATCGGATCGGTGCGCCCGGCCTCGTCTGCCAGTCGGGAGACACAGCCATGATTGTCTGGGCGCGGGTGCTGGAGAACGTGACTTGGTTTCTGGTGTCGCTGTTCCTAGCCTTCACCATCTGGTATGTCGCCAATATTCAATCCGACCCGATCCAGCAGCAGGCGTTTCGGGCGCTCCCCGTCCAGATTGCGCCTGATGAAACGATGATTCTGGTCAATCAGCCTACCACCAGCGTACAGGTCAATCTCCGCGCCCAGCGTTCCATCCTGCAATCGCTCACCCGCGACGATATTACCGTCTCAGCCGATTTGACAAGCCTGACGCCGGGCACGCACACCATCCCGCTGATTGTGCGCGTGAATCGCTCCGGCATCATCACGACGGATACGCAGCCGACGCAAATCACAGTCATGCTGGAGATGGCAAGCGCCCAACAGAAGCCAATTCATCTCAATGTGGTGCAGAAGCCCTCAGTGGACTACAACTACGATACCCCGACCAGCGACCTGCTCCAGGCTGAGGTGCGCGGCGCATCGGGCAAAGTCGATGCGGTGGTGGAACTGCGCGGCGATCTGGATTTGAGCGGGCAAAAGGGCCTATATACAACCGTCATGACCTTCATCCCGGTGGATGTCAATGGCAATCGCGTGAGTGATATAACGGTCAATCCCAGTTCAGCCCCGGTGACGGTGAATATTTATCCGCGCCCGGATGTGCGCCAACTGACGGTGCGGCCCAATATCAAATTTGATACGCTTGCGCCCGGCTATGTCTTCCAGAGCATTCGCACTGAGCCGCAGCTTGTCTATCTCAGCGGAACGCCCGCGGCGCTGGCCCTGCTCGGTGATACTGTCAGCACGGCCCCGATTGACCTGACGGGCAAGACAGGCTCCTTCACGCTCGATGTGCCATTAGAACTGCCCTCGACGAATTTACTCGTCCTCAATGGCGAAAACAGCGTGCGGGTTGAGGTGGGGTTGGGCGCACAGATCATCGCCCGTCAGATCGACAATATTGCGGTGTCGGCGATTGGTGTGACGGATGGGGCGCTGGTGACGCTCAATCCGCCCACTGTGTCGACGATCCTGGCTGGCTCCTTCGATATGATTGAGGGCATTGCGATCAAAGATGTGCAGGCGATCATTGATGTGAACGGCCTGGGCGAAGGCGTTCATATCGTCACGCCTAAGATTGTCTTGCAGCAGGGGCGTGTCACGCCGGACAGCGCTCAGGTGCTGCCCGCCAGCATCACCGTCACGATCACACTGCCCACGCCGGGGCCGAGTGCGACGGATGCGCTACCGACGCTGGATGCCAGCGCAACACCGTAAGAATAGACACAATATCAGCCGTGTGTCCAAATTTCTTATAACCTTCTCCCTATCCCCCTGCCCACTATTTGACGATAATAGACCCCCTTGAGAGTAAGGAAGTCCTTTATGGCCCGTAAACCTGTTGTTGCCCTCGTCGGGCGTCCCAATGTGGGCAAAAGTTCCCTGTTTAACCGACTCGTCGGCGAACGTCTCGCTGTGACCCATGAAATCCCCGGAACCACTCGTGATCGTCTGATGGGCGAATCGAATTGGAACGGCATCACGTTCCGTGTGGTCGATACAGGCGGTATTGAAGTCTATCAACCCAAAGGCACACGCGACATTGCGCCGCTGGCCGAAGGCAGTGTCGATTTCATCCCGCAGATCAAGGCTCAGGCACTGATGGCGGTGGAAGATGCTGATGTCATCGTGCATGTCGTGGATGCACATCACGGCATCACTGCCGCCGATGAGACCGTCGCGGAGATTTTGCGCCGCACCAACAAGCCGATTGTGGTCGCTGCCAACAAAGCCGACACCTTGAAGGTCGAAGTCGATGCGTTTGAGTTTTATGCGCTCGGCCTGGGTGAAGTCTTCGCCATCAGCGCGATTCACGGCGCAGGCGTGGGCGATATGCTGGATGCCGTGACCTCCTTCATCAAAGAGATCCCCGATCTTGAAGACGATGAGGCCGACCAGCACCTCAAAATTGCCATCATTGGGCGTCCGAATGCAGGCAAGAGCACGCTCCTCAACAAGCTCATCGGTGAAGAACGGGTGATCACCAGCCCCATCGCAGGCACAACCCGCGATGCTATCGACACCGATATCATGTGGCATGGCGAAAAAGTCACCCTGATCGATACCGCAGGCATTCGGCGGCGTGGGCGGATTGAGCCGGGTGTCGAGCAGTTCAGCGTGATTCGCGCCTTCAATGCGATTGAGCGGGCCGATGTCGCCATCCTTGTCATTGATGGCGTCGATGGTGTCACTGAGCAGGATGAGCATATCGCAGGCTATATCCTGGAAGAGTACAAAAGCATCGTCGTCGTCATCAACAAATGGGATATCGTCGATAAGAGCAATGCCACCATCAACGACTTCATGGACACAGTGCGAGATCGCCTGCACTTCCTGCCATATGTGCCTGTGATCTTCATCAGCGCCCTGACAGGCCAGCGCATCCATGAGGTGATGGAGACGGCCCACCGCGTCTATGAAAATCGCTTCATCCGCATTCCCACCTCCGAGTTTAACGATCTGCTGCGCGAGGCGCTGGAAAAGCACGCCCCGCCGACCTCCGGCACGCGCCGCCTGAAAATCTTCTACGGCTCGCAGGTTCGCATCGAGCCGCCGCTGTTCCTGCTGCACGTCAACAATGCCGAGCTGATGCATTTCAGCTATGAGCGCTACCTGGAAAACAGCATCCGCGCCAAATATCCGTTTGAGGGCACGCCGATTCGTATCAGCATCCGCGAACGCAAACGGGAAGAAGAGGCATGACCATAGGGACACGCGAGTGCGCCTGATTGATTTATTCCAATGGACTCAAAAAGCCCATGACTGATGTCAATTCTTCGTGGCTGACCCGACAGCGCTTCCTGATCCTGCTGGCCCTGCTCATGCTGTTCAGCGGGGCGGTGCGCCTGCTGATTGCCGATCATCGCCTGCCGGATATTCAGGTGGTCGATGAAAACAGCGATCTCTCTACCGCCCTGCGAATGCTCCAGGGCGAACTGCCGCCGCGCCACTATCGCTATCATCGCACCCTCACCTCCAATGTCGATCTGGTGGGGGTGACGGGGTTGTTGGGGGTGGCATGGCTGCGCGGCGATGTCCACAGCCTGCGTGATTTTCAAACGCTCTATTTCACCGAGCGCGGCCAATTTATGCTGGCAGCGCGATTGGCAATGACAGCCCTCACGGTGCTGGCGATTGGGTGGGTGGGGCTGACGGGCGCTTATCTGCGACCTGCGATTGGGCTGTGGGCGGCGGCGGCCTTGAGCGTGAACAGCTTTTTTGTGCTCAATTCCGTCTATGCCATGCCCGATACATTGGTCATGGCGGCGATTTCCCTGTTTCTGTGGCTCTTGATGCGCTTGTGGTATTTTCGGCGCACCCGCGATTACGTGGCGGTTGGGTTTGGTTTCGCCGCTGTCATGCTGGCAAAGATCAGCGCTGCGCCGATTGGAGCCGCGTTTTTGCTGGCACATGGGGCCATTGTTTATGCACAGCATCCGCGCCCGATGGCATGGGCGAGACGATTTATCTTCAATCACCAGTTATGGATCACCGCGCTGACCGTTGTCGTCTTCAACATTCTGCTCAATCCGGTGGCATTTTTTCACCTGGACGATCTGGCCTACGAGATCAACCGCCTGTTCTTCTACGCTTACAGCGATTCGCCCATATCGCTTGCGACTCGTCTGACCACGATGAGCACTCAGATTCAGCAGATGATCGTGTCTATTGGCCGCTGGATGACGCCTTTTGCGCTGCTTGGCATCGGCGTGAGTCTCACATCGTTTCGGCGCAGCATCGCGGCCTGGATTTTGCTGCTGGCAGGCATCACGACCTTTTTGCCCGTCGCGGTGGTCTATACCATCAATTACAAGATTTTTTATTGGACGACCTGGCTTGTGCCGATGATGCTGCTGGCCGGAGTCGGCCTGTGGTGGCTCACGTCGCAGCCGCGCCTGCGTCTGATTGGCGTGGTGTCAGCGGTGGTCGCGTTCGCCCTGGAGGGCTGGCTGACATTCCAGACCGTGCGCGTGATGGATAGCCAGGACACCCGTCAGGCCGCCTACGAATGGATTGCGGCGCAGTGGCCCACCGATACACGGGTCGTTTCAGGCGATCCATTGGTATTCAGCGTGCCCCTCAAGCGCAATGCCGCCAGCATCCAGCGGGCGTTGGCGGCGGGCCAACCGATGCAAAATCAGTGGGAGTGGTGGCTGGCACATCCTGAGCAGCAGGCGCGCTGGAAGACGTTTGATCTGTACAGCTTTGAACTGAATACCCAGTGGAAAAGCATCGCGCAGGTCAAAAAATTTCTTGCCGATGAAAAGATTGACTACTACATCACAGCCGATTTGTGCAGCGGCACGCCGCAGGTTGGCGATCTGCAAACAGGCTCTTTCCCGCCAGATGCGGCCCCATTGATGGATCATCTCGATCTGGTCGCCACGTTTTCGCCTTATACGGATGGATCAAGCACCTGTCACGCGCCGATCAATGATCGCACCGCCCTTGTGCCACCGGATGCGCTGATTGGCGGTGAGCAGGCGGCACTCGGCCCGTTGATCCACATCTATCGCATCAAATAACAAAACGGCGCGATCAGATGTGATCGCGCCGTTTGTTTACCCTCACCCCAACCCCTCTGCCACTTCGCGGTAGAGGGACTTTAAACCCCACTCTCCCCCTCGGCACTATACCAACCGCTCTTTTATCCCTGAACGTCCAGCAGTTCATACACCACAGCGGGCGCACGCCGCCCCTTGACCTTGAGTTCGCCCAGGGCATGAGCCTTGATGCGCTGACCCAACACGCGCATGACCGATTCCTCAATCAGGATCTGACCGGGAGCCGCCGCTTCTTGCAGGCGCTTCGCCAGATTCACTGTGTCGCCAATCGCCGTGTAGTTGAGGGCCTGACGTGTGCCAATATAGCCCACCACTGCCTCACCTGTATGCACGCCGATGCTGTAGGACAACTGGTAGCCGTGAATATTGTTGACCTCCCGCGCCGCCTGCATCACCGCCAGCGCCGCATCAACGGCACGATGCACATGATCGGGCTGCGGATTGGGCGCATTGAAGATCGCCAT
>DAOTUR010000430.1:0-13858 GCA_034436915.1 Anaerolineae bacterium | reverse complement strand
CGCTTTGATCTTGTGACAGCGGCAGGCAAAGTCACGGCATCGCACAAACATCTCAAGACACTTCACCACTCTGACGGCTATACCTACCAGAAAGGACAAGGCGCGCTCCCTCCCCATGCCTCAAGGCAGGGGTATCCCGCGCCGATTCGATGAACCAGCAGCCAAACCGTTCTGAAACCCCGTCAGAGGATATGCGCGGTAACCTGCTGCGAATCCATAAATTAGGCGCGGCGGCCTCAGAGCTGTTTCAACGCCTGTCGCATCAGTTTGCTCAGCGTCCGCATCCCTCGGCGGTGGTGCTGGCCCTGCGCCAGCGGGCCGACGATGCTCAACAAAAATCCTATCGCCTTGAGCATCTGCTGCAAGAGCGCGAGCGGGAGCTGACGCAGCTCAGTGCTGTCCTCGCCAATCTTGAGGATGGCTTGATCCTGCTTGATCTGGAGGCACAGCCGATCCTGTTGAACGCGGCGGCACAAACGCTGCTCGGCGGCATTGACGCGCTGCCCGCGCCGCTGCTGGCGTGGGTGGAAGAGTTTCGTCCGGTGGCCCATCTCGAAACTGAGGTGGCCCTGATGGGTCGAGCACAGAAACTCGCGTGGAACAATCGCACGCTGGGGACGCAAATCGCCGCCATCGCCGATTCGTCCGGCGAGCGCTTCGGCACGCTGGTTATCCTGCGCGATTTGACGAAGGAAGAACGGGCCGAACGGCTGAAGGATCAGATCATCACCAGCATCTCGCATGAACTCAAGACACCGATGAGCGTGCTGCGAATTGCCAGCGAAGTGCTGTTGAGCCAGTCTGACGATCAACCCGTCAATCGCAAGATGCTGGAAAAACTCAGCCGCAATGTGGATGTGCTGGATCGTATGATCATCGAGCTGCTCGACGTGTCCGAGATGAGCAGCGGGTCTTTTCAGATTGAAAAGCAGCGCCTGAATCTGCCGGATGTGCTGTGGGACGTGCTGTACAGCTTCGAGGCGGATTTGCGACGGGCCAAACTCGATGCCCAGTTGATGATCCGTGATTCGGACAGGCTCATCATCCAGGGCGATGCGGCGCGGCTCAAATGGGCGTTTGGACATGTGTTGCGAAATGCCATCGCCTATACCGAGGCGGGCGGGCATCTGGTCGTCACGGCGCGGCTGGTGGGGCCGCAGATTCGTCTGCAATTCAAAGATACTGGGGTGGGCATTGGTGTCAATGATCTGCCCAGCATCTTTGATCTGTTCTATCGTGGCGAGGCCCGCAGCCCATTGGGGCGGCGTCTTGATCCACGCGGCCTGGGACAGGGGCTGTTCATTGCCCGCCGCGTCATGGATGCTCATGGGGGGGCAATACGAGCGGATTCGGCGGTGCAGCAAGGCACAACCTTTACGGTGACGCTGCCTGCGGCGGCGGCTTTGCCCGCAGCGGCCACACCATAGGGGTTAGAATTTTTGATGATGTCTAGCCAAGCATAAAAGAGCGCATTACAATCGTGACAATTTCATGGTGATTTACTGAGGATGGGACACAGGTCTATGACAGAACTGGGGGCATTTACGTTCGTGCTGCATACACATCTCCCTTACGCACGCTTGGCCGGGCGCTGGCCGCACGGGGAGGAATGGCTGCATGAGGCTGCCACCGAAACCTATCTGCCGCTGTTGGTCACACTCTATGACCTGCGTTCAAGACAGGTTCCTTTCAAACTCACGATGAGTTTTACGCCTGTGCTGTGTGAACAGCTTGCCGATCCCACCGTCCTGGAACATCTTGAAGCGTATTTGAATGTGCGGGTGCAGGCGGCGGAATCTGATATGGCGCTTTATGCCTCGCAAGGCGGCGATCAATCGGGACATTTGCGCCACCTCGCCCAATGGTATCGTACATGGTATGACCGTTCGCGGCAGGCATTTTTGCAGCAGTTCAATCGGGATATCCTGGGGGCCTTTCGCCGTTTGCAGGATGAAGGCTACCTCGAAATTGTGACCTCGGCGGCCACTCATGCCTATCTGCCGCTTCTCAGCCGCGATGAATCGATCCATGCTCAGTTGAAAGCCGCGATTGCCGCCCATGAGCGCCATTTTGGGCGTCGTCCGCGTGCGATCTGGCTGCCGGAGTGTGCCTATCGTCCGGCCTATGTGCTGGACGATGGCCGCGTGCGCCCTGGCCTCGAGACGCTGCTGGCCGAAGAAGGGCTGACCCTGTTTTTCAGCGAAACGCATACGATTACGGGCGGCCAGCCGGTGGGCGTCGCCAGCGGGGATGCGATTGGGCCGTATGGCATGGTCAACCGCCGCTATGTCGTGCCTGTCGTGCCGACGCTGCCGGAACGGGCCACCAGCACCTATTTCCCGTATGAAGTGAGCGAGAGCCAGGCCGGGACAGAGGCCGCGCACGGCTCCGGCGTGCGCGTGATTGGGCGCAATACCGAGACGGGCCAGCAGGTGTGGAGTTCCCAGATTGGCTATCCAGGCGATTTGGATTACCGCGAGTTCTACAAAAAATCCGGTGCATCAGGCATTAACTATTGGCGCGTAACGGGCAAGACCGTCGATCTGGGCTTCAAGGATTTGTATCATCCCGAATGGGCCTCGGAGAAGGTGGAGCAGCACGCCGAGCATTTCGCCCATCTCGTCGGGGATTTGCTGCGTGATGTCAAACAGCGCACAGATCGCTATGGGATGCTCCTCGCCAGCTATGACACTGAGTTGTTCGGTCACTGGTGGTTTGAGGGCGTCGATTGGCTGGGCAAAGTGTTGGAACATCTCTCTGACAGCGCCGATGTGCAGATGATCTCGCCGCTGACCTATCTCGAACAGCATCCGCCCCAGACGACGCTGCATCTCCCCGAAAGCTCATGGGGCGCGGGCGGGGCGCACTTCAATTGGGAGAACAGCGAAACCCGCTGGATGTGGCCGATCATCCACGAACGCGAAGCCAAAATGATCGCTCTGGCCCAGCGCTTCGATGCGCCGAGCGAGGATGAGCGCACGGCGTTAAATCAAGCGGCGCGTGAAGTCATGCTGATGCAAAGCTCGGATTGGCAGTTCCTCGTCACGACGGGGCAGGCCCGCGAATATGCCATTCAGCGCTTCAGCCAGCATGTCGAGCGCTTTGATCGGCTGGCGAAAAGTCTGGATGCGGGAACAGTCGATATCGCCTATGCAAAAGAGTTGTACAATCTGGATAACATTTTTCCTGACATCGACTATCGCTGGTATATCCCTGGGGGGGACGCACGATGAACGATATCCTCGATTTTCTCCGCAGCACAAATATCGCTGTGATTGTGGTCGGCATCCTGGTGCTGCTGATCCTGTCAGGCTTTCGCATTGCCCAGGAATATCAGCGGGCCGTCATCTTTACGTTGGGGCGTTACACGCGGATTGGTGGCCCTGGCATCTTCTGGATGATGCCGTTCTTTCAGGCCAGCCGTATCCTCGATATTCGTACTGTCACCGTTTCGATTGAGCCGCAGGAAACTATCACCCGCGACAGCGTGACGATCAAGGTCAATGCGGTGCTGTGGTATCGCATCACCAAGCCGAATATGGCGATTGTCGAAGTGGCCGATTATATGCGGGCGGTCAATCAGGCGGCGCTGACGACGCTGCGAAATATCATCGGCCAGCACAACCTGGATGAGATTTTGCAGGATCGTGATCGCATCAATGAAGCCATCCGCACGATTGTAGATCGCATGACGGAACCCTGGGGCGTGCAGATCGAGGCCGTCGAGATGAAGGATGTTGAAATCCCGGTCTCGATGCAGCGGGCGATGGCCCAGGAAGCTGAGGCGGTGCGCGAGAAGCGGGCGCGTATCATCAAGGCGGAGGCCGAGCAGGAAGCCTCGGAGAAGCTGGCGATGGCGGCGCTCGAGATTGCGCGGAATCCGGTGGCGCTGGAACTGCGCCGTATGCAGATGGTGGCCGAAATTGGCGCGGAGCATAACACCACCACCATCGTGATGATCCCGGCGGAATTTTTACAGTTGGCCCGCAGCCTGAGCGAATCGCTGGCGAAGCCTGCTGTGCAGCCGCCGTCTGTGCCGCCGCAAATCACGCGGCCCAACTAACGGCTTTCCATATTGAATACCTTCGCCAATTTTGAAAACACAGCCAAATCTGCCTTTTTGAAGCAAATTTGACAGTAATGATTCACCTATCCGTGAGAATCGTGGGTTTGTAGGGGCAGGATACATCCTGCCCAAGCCAAATCCCCTATAAATCAATCAGGGCGCGATATATCGCGCCCCTACAAACCCACGATTCTTATGGATAGGTGAATCATTACTGCATCTTAAATTTTCTGGTTCACAAAAGATCACAGAGGGTATTTATGTAGGGGTTTGGCACGCCAAACCCTGGTCATGCCCCTACAAGAACCATCGTGAACATATTAATTTCACCGAATTACGATTTGATGCAATCGCCCTAACCCTATACTCTTCCAAAGTTGCAGCAAACCCGTAAAAGGTTATACTCACCTGCGTGAAAGCCTTACCGAAGACGTACAGGGGCATAGGTATGAAGGTACTGTTTGTCAGCGCGGAGGTTGCACCATTTGCCAAAGTCGGCGGGCTGGCGGATGTCGCCGGATCTCTGCCTGCGGCGCTGCGGCGGGCGGGCGTGGATGCGCGTGTCATCATGCCCGGCTATGGGCAGATTTCGCATACTAAGTATGGCATCAACTACCTATTCTCTTTCAATTTCGATCATCGTAACGGCACGAGTGAGGTCAAAGTCTTCGGGTGCGAGCAGGATGGTGTGCCCATCTACTTTGTCCAGATCTGGCCGTACTTCGGGCAAGAAAGCTCTGTGTATACGGATTTTGATTGGGATGTGCCGCGTTTCATCCTCTTCAATCAGGTTGTGATGGCGGCAGCCTGGGAACTCGGGCAGCGCGACAACTGGATGCCCGATATTGTACACTGCCATGATTGGCACACGGCGCTGCTGCCCTTCCTGGTAGCGGACAGCCGCTGGAAACAGGAGTGGAAGAACGTCGGGACGGTCATGACCATCCACAACATTGCCTATCAGGGCAGCGGCGTGGGCGGTTATCTGTGGTTCAACGGCATCGCGGGGCGAAATCATCAGCTTCTGGAGCAGTACAGCCTCACCGACAATATGCTGGGTATTGGCATCGCCTACTCGGATATTGTGACGACGGTCAGCCCGCGCTACGCCCTTGAGATTCAATTCCCTTATGCAGGCTACGAACTGGCGGGCCTCGTGCGGACTCGCGTCAATGATCTGCGCGGCATCCTCAACGGCATCGATATGGATCTGTGGAACCCTGCCACAGATCGCCACCTCGTGGCCCGCTATAACAGCAGCAATTTTGAAGACATGCGGGCGGTTGACAAACGCGCCCTGCAAGCGATGGTGAATCTGCCGCTGCGCGATGATCTGCCTATCATTGGCGTCGTGTCGCGCATTACGCAGCAAAAAGGGCTTGATCTGGCGATTCCGGCGTTGCATCAACTGCTGCAAGAGCAGGATGCACAGGTCGTTATCCTGGGCACGGGCGACCCGGATCTGGAACGCGAGTTGGGCTGGTTGGCGCTGCGCTTTGGGGATCGCGTGCGGGCGGAAATTCGCTTTGATGCGGTGCTGGCGCAGCAGATTTACGCGGGCAGCGATTTGTTCCTCATGCCGAGCCACTTTGAGCCGTGCGGCATCGGGCAGATGGTGGCGATGCGCTATGGATCGCTCCCACTCGTGCGCGAGACGGGCGGGCTGGCCGATACAGTGCAAAACTACGATAACGGCCCGGCGGATTATGGCACAGGCTTTATGTTCCAGTGGGAGGTTCCCGAAGCCTGTCTGGGGACGCTGCGCTGGGCGCTTGAAACCTATTGGACGAAGCGTCCCGCCTGGAGACGGATGCAGCTCCGGGCGATGGAGACGGATTTTAGCTGGCACAGCAGCACACAGCAGTACATTGATGTGTATCAAACAATCTTGAATCGACTCACTTAAGGAGTTTTTTGAATGCGTGTTAAAGCCATTATTCTCGCGGGTGGGGCAGGTACACGTTTGGCCTCGCTCACAACCAAACGTGCCAAGCCAGCAGTGCCGTTTGCGGGTAAGTACCGCATCATCGATTTTGTCTTGAGCAACTGCGTCAACTCGAATATTTTTGATGTCATCATCCTCACGCAGTACCGTCCGCACAGCTTGAACGACCATGTGGGCAAGGGGCGTCCCTGGGATTTGGATCGCAGCTTTACGGGCGGCGTGCAGCTTTTGCAGCCCTATAAGGGGTCGAAAGATACGGATTGGTATGCAGGCACAGCCGACGCTGTGCTGCAAAATCTGAACTTCGTCCGCAGCGGCCAGCCGGAATATGTCCTGATCCTGTCGGGCGATCACATCTATCAGATGGATTATGACATGCTCATCCAGTATCACCGCGAAAAAGGCGCTGATGCCACCATCTGCACCATTCGCGTGCCGTTGGATGAGGCCAATCGCTTCGGTATTGTCGATGCCGATGACCAGTATCGCATCAAATCCTTCATCGAGAAACCCGCCAATCCGCCCGGCAATCTTGCCAATATGGGCGTGTATGTCTTCAATTTTGGCGTCCTGGAACAAATGCTCAAGCAGGAGCAGGATTTAGGCACGAAGGACAGCGACTTCGGTAAGCACATCCTGCCGCGCATGATCGAAGCGGGCAAAAAGCTGGTGGCCTATCCCTATGGCGGCTACTGGATTGACGTGGGGACGGTTGAAGCCTACTGGGAAGCCCATATGGACTTGCTGTCCTCGCCGCCCTCGCTCAATCTCAATGATCGCACCTGGGTCATCCACACCAAAAGTGAAGAGCGCCCGCCCGTGCGCGTCGAATCAACCGCGACGATCATCAACAGTCTCATCACCGATGGCGCGGTGATCGCCAATGGTGCATTGGTCGAACGCTCGATTTTGTCACCGGGCGTGTATGTCGGGCCGGGCGCAGTGGTGCGCGATTCGATCTTGCTGACCGATGCCTATATTGAGGCGGGCGCACGCATTGAACGCTGCATCATCGATAAGATCGCCGTCATCGGTGAGGGCGCGATGGTGGGCAGCATGGCTGACGTGGGTCTCAAGATCACGACAGTCGGCAAGAACTGCCATGTGCCGCCCGGCTTTACGGTGGGGGCAGGCTGTATCCTGGGCGTCGATTTGAAGCCGGAAGATTTCTCACGCTTCAGCGATAAAGTCGTGCCGAATGGAACGAAAATTGGCTACAACAAGGCGAGCGGCTGAGGTTATAGGGCAATCGCGTCAAATTGTAATTCAGCGAAATTGAAATATTCACAACGGCTCTTGTAGGGGCATAGCACGCCATGCCCTGATTGACTCATCCCAAAACCAGACATTCAGGGCGTCGATGAGACGCCTTTATGTTGTGACGATAGAGTTATCGCCCGTATACGGATTGGGGACGTACTTATCGGCTTCCCAATCATTGTGCCACTCGGTGCGATTCACCAGATAGCGGAACTGATATTCTTTCCCCGATTCCAGCGTCAGCGTCATCTTGAAACGCCCATCCTTGAGCAGCTCCATCGGCGTGGCCTGCTCATCCCAATTGTTGAAATCGCCCACAAGATGAACTGTCTCGGCTTGAAGATCCGTCTGTGTATAGAACGTGACTTTGCATTGTGATTTCGTTTTGAGCCACTGCTTCTTGAGCATGTCGTCTAGCCCCGTTGTCATTAAAAATGTCATCTCTGACGAGATTCGGGGCATTTTATCATAAGGAATGGGTCTGTATAGACTCAGCACCGGGATTTGTGAAGAGAAGCACAACCTGTGAGAAATGATATCGCTCTGTTTTATCGCGCACAATCATAAACATAAAAGCGGGTAAGTGTTGAGAAAATCCTTGTTGAGGAAACAAGAAATAAAAAGATGATGAGAGGTCACGGTATCGTGTAAAAGGGGATGTTAACAGTGTGTTATATGTCTATCCTACGCTGAAAAATGAAGCATCTCCACGAGAGACAGCTCTGCAAACTCTTCGAGAGAGATGTTGACTATTTTATAGGCAACTTACACGAAATATGAAACGATTAAGGCTTGCGTCCAAAGTTCTGCGTGATCTTTCATTACTGATCGGTTACACTTGTAGCGGTATCACCCAAATTTAGGAGAATCAATTTCGATGGTAAAACCTGTTGCCACCGTGAGCGTTGTCCCAAAACTCCCCCAAGCACTTACCCGCCTGTCAGAACTTGCCTATAACATGCGCTTCGCATGGGATCATGAAACCTATACGCTGTTTCGTCGTATGGACCCCGAACTGTGGGAAGCCACCAATCATAACCCTGTGGCGGTGCTGGGCCGCGTCAGCCAGGAACGCATGGATACGCTGCAAAATGATCCGGCATTCATGGCCCATCTTGAGCATGTGTGCGAGGCGTTTGACCAGTATATGCAGGCCAAATCGACTTGGTTCAGCGAACGCTACAAGGGCGAAGTGATCCCGCGTATTGCGTATTTCTCGATGGAATTTGGTCTGACAGAGTGCTTTCAGAATTATTCGGGCGGCCTCGGCGTCCTGAGCGGCGATCACCTCAAGAGTGCCAGCGATCTCGGTTTGCCGCTGGTGGGTGTGGGCCTGCTGTATCAAGAGGGCTATTTCCAGCAGTATTTGAATGCTGATGGTTGGCAGCAGGAACTCTATCCCATCAATGATTATGCCAATCTGCCCGTGTATCCCGAAAAAGATGCCAGCGGCAACATCCTCAAGATCAGCGTGGATTTGCCGGGGCGCAAGCTGTATGCGCGTGTGTGGCGCGTGCAGGTGGGCCGTGTGCCGCTGTATCTGCTCGACACCAATCTGGACGACAATCGTGAAGATGATCGCAGCCTGACGGATCGCCTGTATGGGGGAGACCGCCGCACCCGCATTCGTCAGGAGATCGTGCTGGGGATTGGCGGCATTCGTCTCTTGGAGGCGCTGGGCCTGCGCCCCGATGTGTGCCACATGAACGAAGGCCACTCGGCGTTTTTGAATCTGGAACGCATCCGCTTGATGATGAAAGAACGCAGCCTGAATTTCTATCAGGCCAAAGAAATCGTGTCGGCGGGCAGCGTCTTCACCCTGCATACGCCTGTGCCTGCCGGCCTGGAACGCTTTGGCTATGATCTGATTGACGAGCATTTCACCGAGTACATGAAGGAACTCGGCCTCACCCGCGACCAATTCATCAATCTGGGTCGTGAGAACATGGGGACGTATGAATTGTTCTCCATGTCAATGATGGCGCTCGATATGTCCTACGGCGCGAACGGCGTGGCGAAGCTGCATGGCGTGGTATCACGCGACATGTGGAAGGGCGTCTATCCCGGTTTGCCTGTTGAGGAAGTCCCGATTGGCTCCGTGACCAACGGCATTCACGTCCAGACTTGGGTGAGCCGCGAGATGGGGACGCTGCTGGATCGTTACCTTGATCCGGTGTGGCGCACGCAGGATTGGCGGCCTGATGTGTGGGAAGGCATCGAGAGCGTGCCTGATTCTGAGCTGTGGCGCACGCACTCGCGCCGCCGTGAACGTCTGGTGGCCTTCTGCCGTGAGCGCCTCAAGAAGCAGTTGTCGCAGCGCGGGGCCTCGCAATCCGAGATCAATTCGATGAATGAGATGCTCAACCCCGACGCCCTCACCATCGGCTTTGCCCGCCGCTTTGCCACCTACAAACGCGCCACTATGATCTTCAGCGATCTGGAACGGATGCGCCGCCTCGTCAAAGACGAAGAGCGTCCCGTCCAATTCATCTTTGCAGGCAAGGCCCATCCGCATGACAACGAGGGCAAAGCCTTCATCCGCGAGATTTTGCGGATTGCCAATATGCCCGATTTCCGCCATTCGATTGTCTTCATCGAAAATTATGACATGAATGTCGCCCGCTATCTGGTGCAGGGCTGCGATGTGTGGCTCAACAATCCGCGCCGCCCGAAAGAGGCCAGCGGTACGAGCGGCATGAAGTGTATCTACAATGGTGGAATCAACTTCAGCACGCTCGATGGCTGGTGGGACGAGGCGTATAACTCCGAGGTGGGCTGGTCGATTGGCAACGGCGAAGAATATCCTGAGAGCATGAATGCGGAGCATGATCGTATCGAGAGCGAAGCTTTTTACAACGTCCTCGAAAAAGATCTGCTGCCCAAATTCTACACACGTGGGCGCGATTCGCTGCCGCGTGAGTGGATTGGTATGATGAAGAATGGCATTCGTGAGCTTGCGCCCATCTTCACGACGCATCGGATGGTGCAGCAGTATACCGAGAACTACTACATGCCCAACTACGAGCGCCTCGAAAAGATGACCGAACCGAATTTGCAACCTGCGCTGGAGTATGTGACCTGGAAGCAAAACGTCCGCAGCAACTGGCGCGGCATCCAGATCAAGTCCGTCCAGGTCAATACGAATGAGGCGATGGTTGGCTCCAGTGCGGAGGTGACGGCGCAGATTGTGTTGGGTAACCTCAAGCCGGAGGATGTGTGTGTGCAGTTGTACTATGGCGGCTTGAACACACGCGGCGACATCATCAATGGCAAGACGGTGGATATGGCGCTGGCCCAGCCGTCGAGCGATGGAACCTATGTCTTCAAGACCACCCATCGCTATACAGCGACAGGCGATATTGGCTTCTCGGTGCGTGTGCTGCCACAGCATCCGTTCATGTACACGTTGTTCCAGCCCAATTTGATTACGTGGGCGTAACCCTCAGACCTCATCCCCACCCCCAACCCCTTTCTTTTGGAGAGGGGTTGGGGGTGGGGCGACCCCGGTCAGTGGGTTCAACAAAGTATAAAGACAGGCTAATAAGATGAGATAGGTGTAGTGCGAGGCAACTAAGTCGCCGCCTCGCACCATATCTCATTTATCCCCGAATGATCGCAGGCAGATCACGCAGACGCGGCGTCTTGCCCGCCAGCAGCGATTGCATCCGAAACAGACGCCCCGCCAGCCACAACATGCCCAACACGCTCAACGCGAGAATGCCCAGACTCAGCATGATTTCCAGCGGCGAGACGGGCGCAATCACCAGCCGCATCAGCATTGCCAGCGGCGCAGTCATCGGGAACATGCTCATGACCACCGGGATCGTGCTGTTGGGGGCCTCAGCGAAGACGGTGAAAGCGTAGTAGGGCAAAAACAGCAGGATCGTGAAGACAGCGGCGTACTGCGGCCCCTCCCGCGAGGAATTGGAGATCGCCCCAATGCCGCCGTAGATCGCCGCCATGAGCAGATAGCCCAGGATGAAGTACACCAGCATGATCGGCAGAAGCTGGAGCGGGATATTCACCGACAGCAGGAACTGCATCGCGCTAAAAGCGGATGAGGCGCTTGAGAGCCTGGCGAAGATGAAGGCGTAGGTCGCCCACACAATCATCTGCACGAGGCCGAGCGTCCCATACGCCAGAATTTTCCCCGTCAGCAGCGCAGTAGGGCGCACACTGGTGATGAGAATCTCGATCAGGCGGCTCTCTTTTTCTTCGATGATGCTCTGCATGAGATAGCCGTTGGTCATGAGGATCGTCGTGATGAAGACGAGAGAAAAGGCGATCAGAATCGCGGAGTCGGCCCCATCCGTCTTGGGCTGCGAGGATTTCTGGAGATTGCTCTCCTGCGCCTTGTTTAAAGGGTCTTGCAGGCGGCGCAGCAGATCGACATCGGCATTGGGTGCGAAGGTGTTGTAAACCAGCGCCTGGACGGGTGTTTCGGCATTATCGCCCATCAGATTCATGCTAAAGCGCGGCGAATGCTGTACCACAGCGCCCGTCTCAAGATAATCAGCCTGGACGATATAGAACACGTCGATCTCTTTGGCAGTCAAGGCCGCCGTTGCCGCCTCTTCCGTCGGGTATTTGACGATGTTCGCTTGCAGCTTGTCAGGAATCTGCGCGAAGTGCCCCGACAGATCGACCAATCCGGCCTTCTTGATGGCGTCGAAATCGAAGGCAGGCATATTGATCGGCAGGCCGCTGACGTTGGTTGTGCTGGTGCGGGCCTGGATCAGGTTATAACCAGTTGAGAGAACAAAGAGCAGAATCGGCAGGCCGAAGGTCGTCAGCAAAAAGCCTCTGCGCCGCAAATTCCGCCACACTTCATAGAGATAGACTTGTACGATATGACGGCCCATGATTTAGCGTCCTTCCTGTTGCAGCGATGCCGTTGATACATGATCTGTCTGACCCCGAATCACGCGCCAGATATCACGCGGCGACATCTTCTTGCCATACAGCAGCATCGCCCAGCGGAAGACGCGGGCCGACATCCACACGATGACGAGCGTCGTCACAAACATCAGGCCAAAGCTGCTGATCAATTCCAGAGGCGACACCGCACTCAACATCAAGCGCAGCAGCATCGCCATTGGCGCGGTGAAGGGAAAGAGCGAGAGAAACACGGGCAGCGGGCCGTCCGGATCCATCAGGAACGAGAACATCAGGATGAGCGGGAGCACGGTGACGATGGTGACGATCCCGGCGAATTGGCGGCTCTCCTGCTCGCTGCCGACGATGACGCCGATGCCTGCCAGAATGCTGCCGATCAGGAAGTAATTGAGCACAAAATAAGCCAGCGCGATCACAACGATATCGAACGGCACTTGGATCGCCTGCACGAGTTCCGTGCCGCGCCCGACAACCAGGCCAATCGCAGCCACAACCAGCCAGATCGTGATTTGCACCAATCCCAGACCGCCAACGCCCAACAGCTTGCCCGCCAGAAGCTGCGTCGGCGTGACGGACGTGGCGAGGATTTCCATGATGCGGTTGGTCTTCTCTTCGACGATGCTCGTCATCAGATACGTGCCTGTAAGCTGCAAGGCGATCATGAAGACGATGACGAAGACGATAGGGGTCATAATCACAGCCAGAAGCGCCGTCTCTGAGTTCAACGCCCGCCCGTTGTTCTGGAGAAAATATTCCAGATTCACCGGGTCTTTGATCCGCGCTTCGGGCAGTGTATCACTCACGGAATGGGCCAGATTGGTCGATATGAAGCCGCCCAAATCTTTTTTCAGCGCATTTGAGACGCTGCCATACGCCAACAGCGATATCTTCCCGGTCTTGAGATAGGCCGAATCAATCACAGCCAGCAGATCGATCTCTTTGTTGTCTAAGGCCGTCTGTCCACGTTTGGCGTCGGGGTAGGCGATGTAGGCGTCAGGCAGGCCCAGCGGAGGATTGGCAATGATGCCCGCTTCATCCACATAGCCCACGCGTTCGCCCTTGATCTGTCCGGCCTCAATCGAGGAGATGCTGAGCAGCGTGGCAAACACCATAATGCCGATGGTGAACAGCGGGCCGCCAATTGCCGCCATCAGGAACGATGTCTTCTTGATGTTGGTCATAAATTCGTACTGGGCCACGAGCAGAATGCGCTTCATAGGATTTTTTCTTTCTCGCCTGCTACCTGGATGAAAATCTCATCCAGCGAGGGAATCGCCAGCTCAAATTTATCGATGTGCGTGTCAGGCGAGCTTGCCATCGCCACCAACACCTGATCAGCGCTGGTGTCTTCCGCCAGATAGAGCATCGTCCCGGCATGGCCTCTGGGATTCTCCTCCACGCGCAGCACGCCCGGCAGCAACGCCCATGCCCCCTGTCCCTGTACAAGAATCGCATGGGTGGCGAATTGGCGTTTCACCTCATTTACTTCCCCGTACAGCTTTTGCTGGCCGTGATTGATCATCAGCAGGCGGTCTGCCATCTCCTCGACCTGTTCCATCTGATGCGTGCTCATCACAATCGCGCCGCCGCCCGCTTTGAATTCTTCCAGCAGGTCTTTGACGATTAGACGATTGACGGGATCAAGGCCGGAGAACGGTTCGTCAATGATGATGAGATCGGGACTGTGCAGA
>DAOTUR010000429.1:0-2502 GCA_034436915.1 Anaerolineae bacterium | reverse complement strand
GGTGGTCAAAACAAACGTTCTGAATATTATAAGATCACATGTTCTTTTTGTCAAAGAATTCAAGTTTAAATTTAGACCAATTTGAGATCATGAAATGATGAAATGAAATGAGGGTTGGGGAGGGGACGAAACAGGGGTTTTGCATCAGGCAATAGGTTCGCAACGGGTCACGGCGCTTTTGTCGGGGCGCAGCATGCTGCGCCCCGACGCCGATACCACCTCACATTGAAATGAGATTGTCAGTACCACGCTAGACCCCTACCAAAATTCCGCGCCTCATCTATGGAGCGGCATCGCCAAACGCCTGCGGCAAATTGTCACAGTCGCCGCGCTTGCGGATGACATCGTTACGAATCCAGTCGCCCGTTGCAAGTTGCCACCAGATGTAGCCATCGCTGCCCATCGTTTGCGCCACCGCCGAGATGGCATCGCCAGCGAGGATTTTGCCGCGTTCGGCAAAGGTTGTGCCGGGGCCGCTGCGAAGATTGGCCGATCCCACACCGAGAATATCGCATGTAACGCGCCCAGCAGTGAGGGCCGCCAGATCGATGGTATAGGCATCATAATGGACGCCGCCAAACAAGCCATCCGTCGTAAACGGCCCCGTGAGCCAGGGCTTACGGAGGTGGGACGCCGCCTGCATATACAGCGGAATCATCGGGAACTGCCCATTTTTGCCGAAGAAAGCCGTTTCAATCTGCTCATAGAGCGCGATGCGTTTTTCGAGATTCGGTTCAGTACGGGCCTGCTGAATCAATGGATCGACATCATCGCAGGGGCGCAGGAACGGATTCTCAGCCCCGCATTCCAGCAGCACGGCAAAGCTATCAGCATCGGGATAGTCTGCGCCCCAGCCCAACCCAAACATCTGCGGGCGATCTGTGGCCTTGCGCGAGGGGGCAATCTGCGCTTGCACCTCAGCAAGGGGCAGTTCCTGAATCGTGAAGGTGGTCACGTCGCAGCCCAATACATCGACAGCGCCCTTGACCAGAGCATCGGCCCAGGGTTTGCCGCCCTCTGGCACAACGATGCGAACAGGCGGCCATTGGGTGCAGTCAGCATAAGCAGAATCGGCCAACTGTGCCTTTGCAAACGTCTCATCGCGGGCCAGATCAAACGGCGCATCCAGCGGGGGAGCCGCCGCGAGGCTCGGCGGGATGAAATGAGCGATGGGCGTGCCAAGATCGCGCAGGGCATCATTCACGAGTGCAAAGCGATCAATCGCAGCGGCCAGCGCCCGCCGCACCCGCACATCATCAAACGGGGGCTGATCGGTCATGAAACCAAGATAGAAGACCGTCGGCTCGGTGAGCGGATACAGCTCGTCTTTGTATTCGGGGGCGGCCTGGATCGTGTCCCAATCGCGCAACGGGATGTCCGATAGATCGATCTGATTGCGCCGATAGCGGCCATACTGCTCAAACACATCCGAGACAAAATCCATCGTGATCCGCGCCACGTTGCCTCCATGCCAGAGATCAGCAGGCAGGGTCGGATTTGCCAGCAGCGCCGCCCGCTTTGCATCCCATTGGGTGAGGGTATAGGGGCCGTTCGTCAGCAGGGTCGGGAGATCAGTCCAATTTGCGCCATTGGTCACCACGACATCACGCGGCAGCGGGCGAATCGTCCATAGGGCGGCAAGCGAGGCAAAACTGCTCTGCCGTGAGGTCAGCATGAGGATGAGAGTCGTCGCGTCAGGCGCGGAAGCGTTGACCTTTGTGCCGTCCTGCGCCGCCTGTCCGTCAGTACATCCGGCGAGGCGCGGTGCAAAGACCTGAACGGCGTAATAGCCGGCCTGATCGCTGCTGCACAGGCGCTGAATCGCAAACAGGGCATCATCAGCGGTGACGAATCGTACCGCAGTGATGGCCTCGGCCTCGCTGTCATAGCGCACCCAGGATACATCCGAGCGCAGCGTAAACATCCAGGTCAATCCATCGTCGCTCACGGCCCACGAGGAGGCGAGGGCAGGTTCAATCTCGCCTGTGCTGGGATTGACATTTGTCAGGCCCAGGAAAAGAGCATTTGCCATATCGAGATCGGCGCTGGTGGTCATATAGAGTGGATCGAGTGTGGTGGGCGCGTGCCAGGGAGCCAGCGTCAGCGGGGCCAGCGCCGACGCAGCAGTGGGGCGGGTTGACACGGGAGAGGGTGTTGTGTCCTGGGCCGCCAGGGGCATGACCAGAAGCAGACACGCGAGAATGAAGAACCAGCGATGCATAGAGGCATCTTTCCTTGATATGGGTTTGTGGAGCAAACGCGAATCGCGCTATCGTACCACGCCAGATGCAAGGTGAGATCGACCAAAATTCTCTATTACTGTTCCATCGGTACATCGAGCAGGTTATCGCCCGCTGTGGCCTCCGTACCGGACAGAGGCAGACGCGGGCCATTTTTCCAATCGTAAACGCCAACGCGCAAACGTCCGTCAGGCGTTAGCAGTGCCATCTCGATGAGGAGACAGGTGTAACCGGGCGCGGGCAGCAGCGCATCGGCCTGGGC
>DAOTUR010000428.1:0-7524 GCA_034436915.1 Anaerolineae bacterium | reverse complement strand
ATCGCGCCCCTACAAAAGCGCTTTGGCCCTTTAAAAATTCCTTGCCATCAAAAATTGAGCCTCAGAATTTGATTTTGCGTGCCAAAATGATCGCAAAATCGAGACATGCACCATTGGTTTGTAGGGGCACGATGCCTCGTGCCCCTACGGAAAACGCTCTCCAAAACATGCGTTTAATACGGTAAATCCATTACGTTCCGCCTTATCAAACGGCTTCTAAGTTACCTTCGGCTCATTCCCACAGCCACACCCGTTTCCGGGGTAACGTTTTCCTCGACAAAGTTATAGAGTGGTTTATGTGTGAACAGCACCGACTTAGACCCTCAGCCTGTTTAACTGTTCACCGCAGAGTTCGGGACTGGAAGGTCATCCCGAAGTGCCTCTGTATTCACGCAGCCCCGTCAGTCCGAAGACTGGGGGCTGAGTCTGGTCAACCTGAGCATTATTCATGCTCCCAGCTTGAGCCGGGGCTCGTTGACACATCCGCTCCAATCAGACCTGAGCCAAGAGTAATGGGCCTCTATTTAATATCGGGGTGAGAAGGGTTAAGGCAGTGTAAAGAGCCGCCTGAAGGAGATTATCAACTCACCTTACGCGGTGATGGAGGCGCTTCTAGGGTCAGAACTGGTGGGATTGTGGCGCAGCGGAACACGGTAACAGGTCTCTTTGGCAGCGAATTCTGGCGGAGAGCGCGATTAAACTCAATGTAACAAATTTAAAACAGTATTGTTTCAGATGTCTTTTTACCAAATCGAACCCATTTCACTCATCTATTATTTATCTCTGAATATAGATATTACGGTTTTTAAATCATCCGAATTGGGTGCGTTGGTTTATATAAGAGGCCATTGGAAAATTAACTTGTTTAAAATACCCGAGCTATAGGATCGCTTTCAGGAGAGTTTAAGCCTCCTGTTTTGTCTCTTGTGGCGTCGAAAACTTTCCTCAAAGCGTTATAAAACACGCATTTGGCGGAACTGAACAGCCCACAATAGGGAAAACGAGTCTTAAAATCCTCTCTATTGGCGGTGCAAACGATAGACAACTTAATTTTCCAATGGCTTCTAACAAAAAATTGATCCGATGCCTGAAAAAAGGCGAGAGAGATTTTCGCCGTCGTCGCTGCTCTTTTTCGTCCCATCTTTTCTCACCAATTTGTTTCAAAACCCTTAACACATATACCGCACGCTCAGGGATAAGACATTGTTCTCTTGATAAGAGTGTTGGTTGATAACTCACCTTACGCACCCCCCATAAAATGATGCCGAGAGCGCTAGAATGACCATCAAACCCTTCCTCCCAGCCCCTCCACCCTGTTCACAGAGGCGGAGCAAAACACTTGAAGTCCCTCTCCACAACGTGGGCAGGGATTTAGGGAGGGGTAAACTGCGTAAGGTGAGTCACATAACACGCTCTAAAAAAGTTAGCCCCCGTTTTGGACTGGTCTCCCAGATGATAAAAAGCGGGGGTGATCGCATTTGTGTTTGACACGTCCGTCCGCCGATTGAGGCATTGAAACCCGCGCCTCAGAGAATTCCTTTATCCTGCTCATAGGCTTTCAAAACAGCTTCACTCAGCCGCACCTGACGCCGAACGGCATCCATGCCGAGGCGGGGTTTTTGCCGATACTGCACCGCTGCCAACCAGTTATTGATATGATGGCTCAGGCTGTTTTCGCCGCTGATGGTGGCTAAATCGGCACTCAGGGCCGATGAAAGGGCCGTCGTCGGAGTATTCAACACGATCTTGCGTTCGATCAAGTCTAAACGACCCTGCGTCCCATAAAAGCGAAAACAGTCTTGACCCAGGCCCATTGAAAAACTCACCAGGAAGCCCCGGGCATAGGTCAAGAGTGCATGAAAGGTGTCAGGATGGGTGCGCGCATCGCTGCCAATGAAATTGCCGCCTTCCGCCGTGACGCGATCTGGAAACTCTACCGCCATCAAAGAACGCAAAATCTCGGCCTTGCGACACAATTCCAGAACAGCATGACCGTCCGAAAATTCTTTGAATAAGGCCCAATTTGCGATGAAATGGTCGTCCCATTGACGCCCCGTTGTGCCAAGCAAAAACCGTTCCCGCTCAAAGGGTGCGGAGATCGATGACGAATGACGCCATTGGGGAGGCGGAAGCGAGATATCAACGCGGCTGATTTTTCCTAGAATGCGGGATTGAATGATCCGTCGCGCCGTGCGATACAGCGGCTGATTGAGGTCGTGCATCCCAAGCTGGATCACGGCGTTATGACGTTCGGCCAGCACAGCAAGCTGTTGAACGTCGTCACTGCGGCGGGCAAGAGGCGGCTCAATATACAGATCACAGCCCAGCGCCAGCGCCCTCTCAGCGATCAGCGCATGGCTTGCATCCGGCGTCGCAATCATCACCGCATTAACGCCTTTGGCGGCGATGGTGCTTTCATAATGCGGGCTGAGCAGGGCCGTTGGCACACGCTGCGCCGCCTTATCGAGCCGTGCCGGGTCTAAATCCGACAAGGCGATGATATCCAGCGGGTAATTCTGACGCAGAGACAGCATCTCTTCTAAGAGATGAAACCCCTGCTGTCCCAATCCCACAATCGCCACACCGATACGCCGTTCTAAGAGAGGCGGCAAAACACTCAAACTCAGCATTCCCAATCCTGCCCCAAGAAATTCTCGCCGACTGATGCCCATATTTTTCACCTTCGCAATCTGGCCCACCGTTGCACCAGACGCCGTTTGCCTGCGGAAAGCTCGCGGGTGATCGGCATATAGAGAGTGCTGTTAAATAGTGTCGTTGCGATAAAGGCACTGATCAGAGGGGCCATCGCTTCGGTAGCCGCCTGATCGTCAAAGTTGATATATTGGTTCATTACAGGGTACAGCAGCGCATAATAGCGAAAGAAATGCGCCTGCATATACTCCCATGTTAAGTCAGCATCCGACACCAGATCATACTGGCGATCATCGGGCAGCACCCGAACATGAAGCGAATATTGCAGCTCACTTTGCAGCAGATAGCGCGTTGTGCCAAAGCGAATTTGACTCAAATCCGGATCGGTGGGTGTATACAACCAGACTTTTGCCATCCCAGCCTGCAAAGGTCGTAGGGACAGCACCCCGAAACCCTGCGCGTCGCTTGTTACCGCTGTCGTCACCTCGACCACACCATCCTGTTCGGCGGATTCCTGCTCGCGCTCCTGGCTGTGTTGTGAGGGCGATGACGTATACGCATCCATCCCACGATTGATCGTTTGCTGCACCCGCATCACCAGCGGCTGCGTCAGAGGTTGGCCGCGCTTCAAAATCTGAAAGGGGATCGCTTGGGGCGTCGGGTCTTCGAGTTCCAGATAGACGTTACGGGCATCGACCAGCACATGATAGGGATTCTCGTGCAGCAGCACAGGTGCATCCAGGGTATCGCCCTGCGTCAAAACCAGATCGCCATTCAGGATTTGCTCTTCTAATTCGGGCGGGTAGGGCATTTCGATGATGCCTCCCCGCAGCAGTGTCTGGCCTGTGTTATAGCTCGGCTCATGCGATGCTCGCTCCGCAAAGGTGATCGTCCCGACGCACACCAGGGTTTCTTTGCTGCTGTCAAGCACCTGTAAGCTTAAAGCGCCCAGATCAATTTTTTCTGGCAGGTGCTGCACGTCCGCCGTGAGTGTATCAAACCCAGCGGCTTCCGGGATGCTGTTCACCAGATCGAGCGTCACGACTTTGCGGTGTGTATCCGCTTGCGCCAGCGCCACGCCCAGGAAGAACTGCCGCTGCTTGCGCTCAGTATGGATGGGTGCTGGAATGTTTAACGGCGCTGAGAGATTGGGCATGAGGATACGGGCGGGTGCTAAAGTGGCTGGCTCCTTCGCCCCCCAAACCCCGATGGTTGCCGCGATCACCATCTGGCCGGGCATGGCAATCCGCTGGTTGTTGGCGTAAGCATCCGCGATTTCCTGATATGGGCGATGCTGAAATAGATAAAAACAGAGACGCATCACGATGCCCTGCCCCGCCTCCGCTTCGGCGGCCAGGGCGCTCAGACTGGGCGATGCCTCCGTCTTAAAATGCAGACTGTCCTTTGGGAAGGCAAGCTGCCAGATGGCAGAACTGCCGCGATCTCCCACAAATTCAAGGTTGCGCCATGAGTTAATCCAGCGTGAATGGCTTCGTACTGGCGCATTGGCCTCGATGAGGAGGCCGCTGGCATTCTCAATCCGCAGCGTTTGCGCGAATAACTGCGTGGTAAAGCCGTCTGTCGGGTCTAAATCAACCATCACAGCGGGCGTGTGGTCAGTACGATACGGGCTTCCCATGAGTTGAACAGTGCTGCCGATCAGCGGGTCTTCGCTCTCGTTACGCAGCAGTGTGCCCGCGCCGACTTCAGCGGTCACAATTCGCGTTTCCAACAGACGAACCCCGTTATCGCCATAATAATTCCACAGCGCATTCACATAGCCGTCATAATTGAGCTGATGCATCCACTCGCGGAACGCATCGGGGGTTTGGCCCCTCAAATCAAGCTGGCTCTGTACTGGATCAAAATAGGGTTTATTGTTCCAATCGCGGCGGCGGTTGTTTGACGTGACGGTATTGACCTCGGCCTTGCCCCAGAAATGCACGCGGGGATAGTCCAGATAAGACATGCAGCATTCTCCAAAGCTAAGGTGGACATGTTTGCTGCCATAAGCGGGTCTGGATGAGCGGGTTGCGTTCCGCGTTTGGCTTGTGCGCCCAGCGCCAGTTATAGACAATATCCAGGCTCATAAGCCGCGTCCCCTGGGGCAAAGCGTCTGCTTCATTATATCTTCGACAATAATAATCGGCCCAGGCTTTTAGAATAATGCCTGAGCGTGTTCGCCAGACTTCAGAGACATACTTTTTCCAGCGAGCCTGCGGCCCCCAATCGTAGGTCGTGAATTGATCGCTCAGCGGCAGTGTCGTCATGAGGTCAAGCTCAAGCCCATTTTCAAACCGCGCAGGCACAGTGACCCAACCGATACTGTCCGACGGATAAGGGGCGAACATGCCCCATGTTTGACCCAAGCCTAAATACTGCATGATTGTCCGAGGCAGCCCGCTGACATCGGGAACCAGCGGCTTTTTGAACGGCTCAAGGGTGGCAAGATTCCACCAGATGACGCACCCCATCAGCATGATGAGGCCCACACTCAGGCCCTTTTGGAGGGAAGAAAGCCGCTGCGGAGGCGCAATGAATGTCTTGCGCGTGAGCCAACCCGGATCTAAAAACAGCAGATACGAAATCACCATTGCCAGCGAAAAATCATGAATAGACATGGTGAGGGCGATGCCCGCATGTAACATCACCCCCATCAGAAGTCCGATGGCCCGCAAACGCGGTTGGAAGAATGGCACAAAGACCAGCAGAATAAACGCGCCTTCGACGATAAGCGTGAGATAGGTTCCCAGGCTCAGCGCCCACAGGGGGGCATTTTCCAGAATCCAGGCCCCGCTTGGCAGGGTATGGCTTTCAATTTGAAAGGCATAAAAGAGGGCCAGTCCAGCGCGCCAGGGCTTGCCTTCCAGTTTGATAAGAAAACTAAAGACATAAATCAGCGCGACTTGCAGTTGAATCAGGCGCAGCGGGAGCGCAAAAACAGAGCGCGGCGCTTGCCCATCGCGCCGCTGCCGATGAGAATCGACGCTGTATGCAGCGCCCAGAGGCAGGAAGAGCAACCAGAAGCTCAACACCCGCAAAACGAGATCCGCCCCACTGAGGATTAAAAAGCTGCGGGCATTCACCAACGTGATGACGATAAAATTCAGGATGAGCATCAGGCGCGTGCGATAACCGACCAGCAAAAGCAGCAGAATCAGCACCCACAGCAGGAAAAAAACCCGTGCCATCCCTGCGTCACCGATCCCATCCATCAGCGAAAGCCGATTATGATGCGGAGAAATCTCCAGCATGAGCGAGCGGGGCGTTAAACCCGCATCACTAAAAAATTCATCGGCTACACACAAGAAATAAACAGCGACTTTGAGCATCAGCAGGGCAAAAAAGATCCGAAAAAGACCCAGAGGACGCGGGTCAACCTGCCCGAACCAGTAATCTCGGCGTAGAAAATTGTAATCCTCAGTCAAAAAGCGCATACAATCTCTTCAGAGGGAAACAAACGAGAGGCTGAATGCCTCTCGTCTATTCCTAGCATTGATCGGGGTTAGAACCAGGGCGCTGCGGAGTCAGTCACATTTGTGGTGCCTGTCGTGGCGGTCTTGCGCTTGGCGGCGCTCACGCCCACCGCGAACACCATCTTGTTGGTGTCGAAGCTGGCCGCGCCGAAGGTCAGTTCAACATTCACGCCATCCCGCGAGACAATGGCATAGGCGCTTTCGCCATCGCCTGTCTCAGCCACACCATCGCTCAAGGCTGACCAGCTTCCATCGGCGGCAGCAGTGAAGACCGCCACTTCCATGCCTGGGGTCAAGGCGCGGCGGATCGGCAGCAGCATCACAATCGGCTGCTTGAAGCTCACAGCTTTATCGGCGCTCACGCTGTATTGACCACACCACCAGGTGTCTTCCGCGACGGTGGGCAGGACGGTATCCTGGGCAATGGCGAGGCGATTGACGGTGAGCGTCACGGATTCGCTAAGGGCATCCGCCGGAACATAAATCCATGCGCCCGTCTTTCCCACAGGCACGAGATCCATCGTCCCCGACGCTTCAAGCGTCACATCGCCCGTGTCTTCCATCACCGCGAGGTTTTCTTCCATAAACGTTTCGGCCTCAAGCGTTTGATCACCCCATGTCACGGCCCCTTCAGCAGCGGCCTGCGGTGCAAAATCTTTCGCATCGGCGTTTGCAAATGTCACGCGGAAGGTAAAAGGCCCGGCGATAGTTTCAGCGCCCAGAGCGGGAAGCTGCCACGTCACTACACCCTCAGCTTCACCCACGAGAACTGCGCCTTCGGGCATCCAGGAAGCCTCAACAAAAGTGGCATCTTCAGGAACGTTGGCGGTGATGGTTAACGCATCAAGAACCTCGTCCCCGCTTGCCACGAAAAGACTGTAGTAGACATTCTTATCAATCGGATCAATCTGGCCCGCACTCCACAGCAGCAGAGGATATGTGAAGATCGATGTAGCTTCTTGAGTAGCATCTTGAGCCGAAATGCTCAGTGGCAAAATGCACAAAATACTGAGGAACAGCAAAGACAATTTCTTAATCATGTGACATACCCCCTTAGAACAGAAGCAGAACTTAACCACTTTATCAGTTTAGTTCCTCTTGGAGCAAAGGGTAGTAGATGCCCCTATACTTTCTTTTAGGTGATAGCACCTATTCAGAAAACTTGATGCAGGTGATCCACACGCTGGAAAAAGGGGCATTCATGGGCATTGTCACCAAACAGTAAGCATCCCCATCCCTGAAGGGAGGGGCTTTTAGCCCTAGTGCTTACCAGACTTGGCCCGCAAGGGCTCCGTTAGAGGCGAATACATAGGCACTTCGGAATGCCTCACCAGTTCCGAACTCTGCGGTGAACGATTAAACAGGCGGCTTGGGAGCCAACCGTGTCGTTCACACA
>DAOTUR010000427.1:0-9583 GCA_034436915.1 Anaerolineae bacterium | reverse complement strand
TCACCGATCTGGGGCGGCTTGTGGGGTGTCAGGGGGCGATAAACCATGTGACCGATGGCCTGAGATGCCTATTCTCTCACGGTTTTAATTCCTTAAATCCTTAACCTGACAGGTATGGGAGCGCGATGCATCGCGCCCCTACGCCAATCCCATATCAAATTTACGACTTGCACCATTGGTTATGTATTCGCTCGTAACGTAGCCCTTGCGGGCTGAGTCTGGTCAACCTGAGCATTGTTCATGCTCCCGGCTTCAGCCGGGGGTCGTTGACTCTAAACCTCCTGAATTATTACACTTCACCACGCCTTTATGATAAACCAATTTCCTGGAATACGTCTTAATAGACATTACGTTGTCGTATGCCATCTCATGATAATAGGGTGGATTAAGGGCGTCATCATCGTGACAAGACTATAATCCCTTTGAAACGATCTCCGCCCAGAATTTGACAGGATAACCCCTATGCAGTTCCACGACAATATCGTTCTCATCACAGGCGGCGCATCGGGCATCGGCTTGGCGTTGGCCGAGCAGTTCCTGCAGGCCGGAAGCACCGTCATCACCTGTGGACGCCGCGAAGCGAAACTCAAAGAGGCCCAGGCGCAATATCTTCCACTCGATTATCGCGTGTGCAACGTCGCAGACGCGCAAGACCGTCAGTCACTGTTTGAGTGGGCGATAGACAAATATCCAAACTTGAACATCAAGCCCTACGTCCAGGGCTATTTTTTGTCGAGACAATTCTCAATCGCATCCATAAGATCCTTATGGTAAAAGGGTTTTATGAGATAGCCATCGGCCCCTAAATCGATTCCACGAAGGACATCATCGCGGAAGGCATGAGCCGTCATAAAAATAAATGAAATATGGCGGGTTGCCTCTGTCTGACGCAGTTCAGCCAAGACGTCATAGCCGTTCATCCCTGGCATTGTGACATCGCATAGAATAATGTTGGGCTGATATTGGACAACCGTATCAATGCCGCTGCGTCCATCGGCTGCGCCACGCACCTCATACCCCTCCAGCATGAGCAGTTCAACAATCTCTTCGCGTAAAACCGCTTCATCATCAATGACAAGAATTTTTGTCATCGCGCCCCTCTCAAAGACGAATGCAAATCAATAAAGATGCACAGATGTAATCTATTTCTTCATCCTATACGAAGAATGTGAAAGCCCATCTTAATTCATGACACGTTTTGCCTCAAGCCTTGTGAAAACGAGTTACAATCTCACCTTACGCACGTGCATAAAATGATGCCGAGACCATCGCGATCATCGTCAAACTTCTCTTCATGAGACCCTTCCGTGGCACAGAAGAGGAAGTTAGACGCTTGAAGTCCCTCCTCACGGAGTGGGGAGGGACTTGACCCATTTCCGGCCTCGCACCTTGTGGGAGAGGAGGCCAGGCGATGAGGGGTTTATTCCAGCACCTTGAAGACATGCTCTAACGCCAGCGCCACCGCGCCATGTATGCCCGCATTTGCGCCGAGCGAGGCGTAATCAATCCGCAGGTCTTTGGTGGCAAGCGGCGGCGAACGCCGTAACACCGCCTGCCGAATCGCTGCCAGAAGTTGAAAGCCGACATTGCTCACGCCGCCGCCAATGAAGATCATGGAAGGATTCAAGATATTGACCATGCTGGCGAGCGCCTCCCCAATCAGCCGCCCGCAGTCCTGAATGATCTCATTGCAGGCATAATCGCCCACCATAATGCCGCGACTCACATCCGCCGCTGTCAGTATGCCCTGCGCCTGAAGCCGCTGGGCCAGAAAATCGCTTGCGCCAGATTGAGCCGCTTTGAGGGCGCGGGCGGCAATCGCCGGGCCTGCCGCCATCGCCTCCAGGCAGCCAATATTGCCGCAATGACAGACGAGGCCGTTCACATCCGCGCACACATGGCCGATATCGCCCGCGCTGCCGTTGTGTCCGCGATACATCACGCCATTGGCAACGATGCCCGCGCCAATCCCTGTCCCAATTTTAACGAAGACAAAATGCTGCACGTCTTTGCCCGCCCCCACGCGCAGTTCGCCCAGGGCCATCACATTCACATCGTTATCGACCATCACCCGCGCCTGCTGAAAGGTCTGGCCGATGAAATCGCGGATGGGAAAGCCGTTCCAGCCGGGCATAATCGGCGGTGCAATCAGCAGCCCGGTTGTAAATTCCACTGGGCCGGGCACGCCGATGCCAAAGCCGTACACCTGTGAGGGCTGTGCATCCACCAATGCAAGCAGGCTCTGGGCGATGTGATTGACGCGCCCCAAAATCGCCTGCGGCCCTTCGCGCACATCGACTGCCTCGCCATGCTGCGCGATGATCTTGCCGTTGAAATCAGCAATCGCCACATCCAGGCTGGTCGCGCCCACATCGACGCCCACCACATAACCCAATTTGTCGTTGAAGCTCAATAGGCGCGGACGCCGCCCGCCCTGCGAATCGCCATCCCCGACCTCCATGACGAGGCCGCGTTCCATCAGGCCGCTGATCAACTGCGTCATCGAGGCCCGCGACAGACCGAGCAGGCGGGCGATATCGCTGCGCGAGGCTTTGCCTTGATTGCGAATAATCGTCGTCACCAGACGCTGCTGCGGAGACAGAGACATGAGAGTCGGCGTGGATGGGACAGAATCGGGATGGTTCATACGATCACTTAAAATAAGAGCGGAGAGCCGTGCGTCTTAATGATGCTGTCAAGTATACAATTGATCGTCCCTTTTTCAACAATGTACAAACATATTTTAGGGGTTAAACAAAGTCCGCCGTCATGGGCGAAAGGTCGATTGTAAGGGCCTTAAAACACAGCCTGTCACAAGAAAACACAGCCTGTCACAAGAAAACACAGCCTGTCAGCCGCTGACCGAGAGCCAATGCTGCCGCGCAAGTGAGGCCGCTCCCACAAGGCCCGCCGCTGTGCCCAGCGTCGCCGCCAGCACAGGCGTTTCGTTGACGGTGGCATAGGCATAGCGGCTGACCGCCTCCCGCACGCTGTCTAAAAATGGATCACCAATCTGGGCGACGCCACCCCCAATGATGACGACAGACGGATCAAACAGATTCAACGCGATGCCCAATCCATAGCCCAACCAGTCTCCCAGCGATTGGATCGCAGCGAGGGCAGCGGCGTCCCCCTGCTGCGCGGCCTGCATCACCTCTTTGCCATCGTGCAGATGCTTCTCGATGGAGACTCGCGTGTTATAGTCGGCCAGCAGCGCCGAACCGCTGACATAGCTTTCCAGGCATCCGCGCCGCCCACAGGCACAGCGCCGCCCATTCCGCTCAACCGAAATGTGTCCCAGGATGAGGGCTGCGCCTCTTGATCCCTGATAAATTTTGCCCTGATCGACGAAGCCGCCGCCTAAACCCGTCCCGACAGTCACACCCAGGACGGACGAAAAGCCCTGTCCTGCACCATACATCGCTTCGCCGTAGGTGGCGGCCTGTGCATCATTCTCAACGATGGTAGGCAGGCCAAAATGAGATTGAATCTCATCTCTGAGAGCGATCCCCTGCCAGCCGGGCATAAAGTTTGTCGCGTAACAAATCCGCCCTGACGCATCGACTTCGCCCGTCGTGGAAATCCCGATGGCCTGAGCATCGCCCGTCTGGTCGAGCACCCGTTGAATGATGAGTTTCACCCGTTCCAGGACAGCCGTTCCGCCCTCCAGCGCCTGGGTCGGAATCTCGTCCACAGATATGAGCTGGGGAGCACGTTCTAAGGCCGCAAATGCAATTTTGGTTCCGCCAATATCGAGGGCGATCATACGACCTTCCTGGTCATGGCGATGTGTCTGCATGGTCGTCACATACTGCTCAACAATCCAGCGCGGGCGCGTGATCATCGAGCCGACGACGACAGCGAAGCCGCCAAGTGCCAGCACGTGACGGGCCTCGTGTGGGCTGCTGATGCGTCCCTCAGCGATGACCGGGAGGGAGAGCGTATGCGCGAGTTTTTCGAGCAGGTCAAAATCCGGCTCTTTCAGTTGGAGGCTGTAGGATGTGTAGCCCGACAGAGTCGTCGCAACGATATCGGCCCCGGCCTCAGCCGCCGCCATCGCCTCCTCAAAGATCGAAATATCGGCCATGACCGGGACATGCAGCTCATCTTTAATCTGTCGGATGAGTTGGGCCGCAGGCAGTCGCCCTTCCTCAGCGCCGCGCCGCGTGGCATCCACCGCCACAATATCCGCACCGGCCGCAACAATCCTTCGGGCCGCGTCAAGCGAGGGCGTGATGCGAATGCCGTAACCGGGCAGGTCTTGCTTGTCGATGCCGATGATAGGCAGCGACACCGCCCGACGAATAGCCGCAATATCCTCAACGCCGTTGGCACGGATGCCCACCGCACCGCCCCGTTCAGCCGCCTGCGCCATCGCTGCCATTGCCGCCGATCCATACACCGCATCTGTCGGCCCCGCCTGACACGAGACAATGAGACCACCCCGTAGCTGTTCAATCAGCGCTTGCATACCTCACCTCTTTTTGACGCCATCGCTCTTGCCGATGACGACTGACAATGTTTTGTCCATGTGTTCTATTCAAGCGTCTACGAGGTCTGGTTTGACCTTCATAGGCGGCAAGACTCTATGATGCTGGCCGTTATAACCTATAATCGAACAATTTCCTATCATGCAAAATTGGGGTTGGTATGAGTATTTATAAGGATGTGATCCTGATCGTTGATATTGAGGCGACCTGCTGGGAGAACCATGCCAATCCGCCAGGTGAGATCAACGAGATCATCGAAGTGGGCATTTGTGCGCTGGATATGTCGCGCCGCGAATTGAACGATAAGCGCAGCCTGCTCGTCATGCCGACACAATCCACTATCGGCCCGTTTTGCACGCAGCTTACGACCATCACGCCGGAGCTGATTGCCCGCGAGGGCATGGGCTTTGATGCGGCCTGCGCGATCCTCGAAGCCGATTACAACTCGCGCAATCGGCTGTGGTCCAGTTGGGGCATGTACGATTACACGATTTTTCATCAGCAGTGTAAGGCACAGGGCGTGCGCTATCCCTTCAGCAAGAAGCACTGCAACCTCAAGCGCGTCTTTGCTGATGTATACGGCGAACGCATGGGCATGGCCCCGGCGCTCGAAAAAGCCGAACTCAAATTGGAGGGTACGCACCATCGCGGCCATGATGATGCCTGGAATATCGGGCGACTGCTGCTGAACATGCTGGAGAAAAAGCCCGATGCACTCAAGAAGTATGGGTTTTAGATTGCTTTAAGGAGAATCGTTTGCTCCCCGAACGCCAACCGCAGCACGAATATTTCCGCACGCTCATGATGACGGTGCTCGGCCAAGTGCTGCCCGCAGCAGGCTACACCCTGGTGGAGCAGCCCTACAAATGGCTGGCGGGCCATTATCAATGGCGCAAAACGCTGGAGACGGGCGACAGCATCATCGCCTTTCAACTCCTGGCCTACACCGAGACCGCCCACGCGCCGCGCACGCCCTCACGCTTTCGCATTACGCTCACGCGGCCCGCGCCTGCTGCCACGCGCACCCTCAGCGCCCTGGTGGTGGTGGATTTTGGCGTGGCGGTGCTGCCATCCGCCGATCACTGGTGGACATTCCAGAACACCGCTGAACTGGGCCAGACACTGACGGAGGCGGGCTACCTTCTCATCGGCTATGGGCTGCCCTGGTTGGCCGGAGAAACCCCACCCAACAGCGCGTCATGACAATGACGGGCGGCTTTCCCCACCGATTGCCCGTCGCTCATCATCTGCACACGATTTTTGCACTTCCCACAGCGATTGTTGACGCCCATAATGGCAGCATTGTGTCGATTGTATGATGGGTTTTCCATGCCACATCTGAATTCTCTCAACCGTAGGGCGCAAATACGGGCCGCTTCTCTGATCCCTATCCTCGCCCTCCTCCTTGCCGCCTGCAATCTCGATCAGCAGGCGCTGCCCACGCCCGATACCAATAATCAGATCTTCGTCACGGCCACGCCCGGCCTGCCTACAGCCAATGCTGAGGGCGTCATCGTCATCACAGCGACGCCCGCTGAGGCGGCGAATGCTTTCCCGACCCAGGATACAGCGACAGGACAAAATGGCGTGGCTACACCGCTTGATGCAACAGCGATCAATCAGAGTCCACCAACAGCCGCCGTTCCTGTCGTCCCCGCCGATCAGTTGATGACCCAGGCCCGCACGCTGGCGCAGCAGGGCTACTATGAGCAGGCTGTCGCGGCTTATCAAGCGATCCTGAACCAGGGTGAAGCTGCGCCTGCCCCGCTGCGGGCCAGAGCCGCTTACCGCCTGGGGCAAGCCGCCCTGAAAGATGGCTTGTTCGATCAGGCCGTAACGGCCTTCACGCTGCTCATCACGCAGTTTCCGCAGGATGCCCTCACGCCCGGCGCATATTTCTTGCGCGGCGATGCCTATCTGGGGCTGTCGCAGTGGCAGCCTGCCACCGCCGATTATCAGACGTATCTCACGCAGCATCCCGGCGTCATCGACAGCTATGTCTATGAGCGCCTGGGCGATGCCGAACTCTCGCAGGGGCAAACCGATAGCGCCTTGACATCGTATACGCAGGCGATTACTGCCGGACGCACCCTCGTGCCGCTGCTCGTCCTGCGCGAGAAAGTCGCTAAGATTCTGCTGGATTTGCAGCGCACCAATGATGCTATTGCTCAATATGACGCGATCCTCGCCATCGCGCAGAACTCCGCGTATCGCGCCAGTATCGATTATGCCGCTGCCAAAGCCATCCTCGACAGCGGCGATAATGCAGCAGGATTGGCGCGGATGAATCGCGTCTTCAACGATTACATGACGACGCATTCGGCTTATCTCGCCATGCAAACGCTCACGGCCAGCGGCATCCAGATCGATGGCTACAAGCGTGGCAAAGTCAGCTTTCTGTATGGCGATTATCAGGGCGCGATTGACGCCTTCAATGACTACTCATCCAACGCGCCAGCCAGCGAAATTCCCGCTGATCTCTACCTGCTCCTGGGACAGGCATACCGCGAGATTGGCAATCCAGCGGCGGCGGTGGTCGCCTTTCAGAGCATCGTCCAGAACAAGCCGACAGATCCGCTGTTTGGTCAGGCGCTGCTGGAACAGGGCCGCACACGCTTTTTGAGCAATGATATTCCCGGCGCGATCCAGACCTATCAGCGCATTGCCCGTGATTACAATCAACTGCCCACCGTCGCCGCCGAAGCCCTGTGGCGCGTGGGCTATTTGTACGGCACGAATGGCGATACAGCGCGTTCGCGTGAGGTCTTCGTGCAAATGGCGGATCAGTATCCCAACAGCGAATGGACGATCAACGGGCTGTTCCTGGCCGCCTCCGCCGCCATGTCCACCCAGGACACGGCCACTGCTGAAAATTTGTATGGCCGCCTGACCCTGCTCACGACAGGCGAAAATAAGGCCGCCGCCTATCTGTGGTTGGGGCGCTTGGCCCAGCAGCGCGGTGACATGGCAGCGGCTCAATCCGCCTTCGATCAAGCCATCGCCGCCGCGCCGGAGAGCTATTTTGCTGCCCGTGCCCAGGATATCCGTCTGGGGCGAACCCCGTTCCAGCCGCCCGCCATCGTCAATTTCACCTTCGATGAGGGAGCCGACAAAGCCAGCGCCGAGGACTGGCTGCGCCGCACCTTCCCCACGATCACACAGGCGGGCGATCTGGCAGCCATATCGCCCAAACTTGCCGCCGACCCGCGTTTCATTCGCGGGCGTGAGCTGTGGGCAATGGGGGCAGTGACAGATGCCATGAAGGAATTCAGCGCCATCCTGGATGAAGCGCGGGCCGCAGGCGATGCCCTGACGTCATATCAGTTGGCGGTGTATTTTAAGGATCAGGGGGCGTATCTCTCATCGATTGTTGCCGCCGCCGATGTCATCAATGATGCGAAGGTCGCCACGCTGGATGCGCCGACCTTCATCGCTCGGATGCGCTACCCCGCCTATTATCACGAATTGGTCACGCAGGAGGCCGCCCAGTACGGCTTTGATCCCCTGCTGATGATCGCCCTGCTGCGCCAGGAAAGCCTGTTTGATACCAATGCGACGAGCAGCGCAGATGCACGCGGCCTCTCGCAGGTGATGCCCGCCACAGGCCAGTATATTGCGGGGACGCTGGGGATGAACGAGTTTCGCGTGAGCGATTTGAATCGGCCCTATATCAGCGTGAAATTTGGCGTGTACTATCTGGCGGAGCAGCTCAAACGCTTTAATGGCAATGCCGCCGCCGCCCTCGCCGCCTACAATGCCGGACCCGGGCGCGTGCTGGATTGGTATAAGCTGGCCGGAGGTGAAATCGACCTGTTTGTGACCGCCATTACGATTGAAGAGACGCGCACGTATATTGAGCGCATCTATGGGCATTATGCCATGTACCGCGCCTTATACGGGGGATAGGTGCAGGGGCAGGAGAGATCCTGCCCATCCCCAGGGGCAAGAATTATGTGGCCACACCCGCGAGAATCGAGCGTACTTTTGCCACGAGATCATGATGCAGGATCGGCTTGGGCAGATAATCGTTGGCCCCGGCCTCCATGCCTTTCATGACACTCTCTGCATCACCCCGCGCCGACAGAATCAAAACCGGGATGCGGGCGGTATCGTGACGCTGACGAACCATCTTGCACAGCTCAATTCCATTAATCCCCGGCATCATGACATCGAGAATGATGAGATCCGGTGTATTTTGATCGAGCGTTGCCAGGGCAACATCCGCATCTTTGGCCTTCAACACATTAAAACCACCGCGCTCCAGCATGATTCCAATGAGTGTCAACGCACCAATTTCATCATCGACAACAAGAACGTTTTTTTTCATTTCCAGCCTCCCTCAGTGTGTTCGTGAGTCGCGTTTGCAGGTGCAAGCTGGCACACACATGAGTCGTTTTTCCCAATAAGGACTAGTGTACCATCGGCACAATAATGCGCCAATTTCTTAAGCTATTGTACGGGAGAATTCTATTCAGGAGACGTAAGATCGTAAGATCGTAAGATCATCTTTCTTCATCTCCCGCGTCTTTGGGGGTTTACAAGATAGGAGATGGGGATATAACAAACATTATCACAACGCACAGGCGATGTGTGCGTATTAACATGCAGGATCACTCAGCGCACAGAGGATATCATGCCAGCAACAACCATTCATATCGATCATATCTCCAAATCCTATGGCAGTTTTCGAGCTGTCGACGATCTCAGCTTTGATGTCTACGCGGGCGAAATCTTTGCCCTTCTCGGCCCCAATGGGGCGGGCAAGAGCACAACCATCCGCATGATTCTGGACATTATTCGCCCGGATCGTGGCACGATTCAGGTCTTCGGCGGGCCAATCAGTGACGACAAGAAAAATCGCATCGGCTATCTGCCCGAAGAACGCGGCCTGTACAAATCCGTCTCCGTGATTGAGGTCATGACCTATCTCGGCAAGTTGAAGGGTCTCAGCGGCGCAGATGCCAAACAGCGCTCGATGGCGCTGCTGCAAAAACTGGATCTGGCCGAACATGCCAAAAAGAAAGTCAGCGAACTGAGCAAAGGGATGCAGCAGAAAGTCCAGTTTGCCGTCACCATTCTGCACAGTCCCGATC
>DAOTUR010000426.1:0-6795 GCA_034436915.1 Anaerolineae bacterium | reverse complement strand
ATCACATCGGCGTGACCAATCATTGGTTCCAGAAGGCCTTGTCTGATCCGCAGGCCCCCGAAGCTGAATTTTTCTATCGTGACCCGAAGACGAATGCATTTTCCACCTGGCTCGGCGTTGAGTCACTGCTCAAGCTTAATTATGTCAGCCAGAGCCTGCGTGAGTTGATGTATCGTGCGCCCGACTCGATCATGCGCCATTGGATGAAGCCGCCGTTCCGCATCGATTCGTGGCGGCTGGATGTGGCAAATATGACGGGCAACATGGGCGAGGAGCAGCTTGATCACGAGGTGTGGGCCGAGATGCGCCAGAATTTGAAGGCCGAAAACCGCGATATCTATCTCATCGGCGAGTATTACCCCGATGGCACGCCGCATTTGCAGGGCGATGAATTGGATGGGGCCATGAATTACGCGGGCTTCAATATTCCGGTGCGGCGCTGGTTGGGTGGGGCGGATGTGGGCGATGAAATGCTGTATATGGACCCGTATCCGCTGCCCACTGAAGCGCTGGCCCTCCAGTGGAGGCGCTTCATGGCGTCTGTGCCGTATGCGATTGCCCTCCAGCAGTTCACGCAGCTTGACAGCCATGACACCACGCGCATTTACAACGTCGTCAAAGGCGATACGGCGCTGGTCACGTTGGGCGTGGCGGTGCTGATGGCCTTCCCTGGTGTGCCCTGCATCTATTACGGCAGCGAGATCGGTTTGGATGGAGGCAAAGACCCGGACAACCGCCGCACCATGCCCTGGGATGAGACAGACTGGGATCGTGATCTGCTGGCGTATCACAAGCGCCTGATCACGCTGCGGAAAGAGTCGCCTGCGCTCAAGCATGGCGGCTATCAGGAGTTGTATGCGGATGGTGAGGCGGTGGCCTTCTCGCGGGAAGCGCCCGAACAGCATATTGTGTTTGTGGGTTGGCGCGGGGTCGAGGCGTCACCTGCGCTTGCAATTCCGCTGTGGCAGGCGGGCCTTGCCGATGGGATATCCCTGCGCGATCTGATCGGCGGCGCGACGTATACGGTGCAGGATGGCACACTCACGTTCGCATCTCTGGCGCACGGGGCGGCCCTGCTGCTTGAGGTGCAGAGGTAATATGGTATTGGGGCGACTCATGGGTCGCTCGTGTTGAAAACCCGCGTTTTGGGCGCGATACATCACGCCCCTACAAAAACGCCTCTCTGTGACACAATCGTTACGGGTTGCAACCGTAGGGACACGACATGTCGTGTCCACAACTTCGGACAAGGCGGGCCTTGTCCCTACAAATCGCCATAAATATGTTTATTGATTGTTGTGGTGGGGTACGACATAACCCTGTCAGTGCCGCTGCAAAAACTGGCGCACGGAATCAAAGTAGCGGGCCGGATTCACAATGAGCAGATCGTTGTGTCCGGCCTGCTCGATGATAGTGAGCGTTTTATCATGTGAGGGCGAGGCGTTGTAAAGCGTATCGGCATGATGCGACGGAATCACCGTGTCTTTCTGCCCATGAATGACGAGCAGCGGAATATGTACGCGATGCAGCTTACGAGAGTTATACAGCGGCAGCGCATCGTCATGCGGCAGCAGGGCGCTTAAGGTCGTGCCGATCTCATGAAAAATCGATGGGGCATCAGCAAAGCCGCTCTCAATGATCAGGCCGTGAAACATGTCCGGGCGCTGCTGAGCGACATAGATGGCCGGAGCGCTGCCCAATGAGCGCCCTTTGATGAACAGCCGGGCCTCCGGTCTGCCGTATTGTGCCAACAGGGTCGGCACAGCATCCACCACTTTGAGGGCGTCGGGCAGCATCTGCGTGACCAGCGGCACACCACCGCTCCAGCCATAACCGCGATAATCCACCACCAACAAGCTGGCCCCGGCCACATGATAAAACGGCGCGAGCATGTCATAATCGGTCACGATCTCGCCATTGCCATGAAACAGGACAATGACCGCCGCGTTATGATGCGGCGATTGATAATAGCGATAACCCAGGGAAACGGCATCCGTCACAGGAATCACGCCGTTGAAGACCGAGCGAGTGTCAGCCAGAGGGCGGGGCGTTTTACGCACAAAGAACACCTGTGATGTGATCACCGTTGAGTCGAGCCAGGCGTGCATTGTTTTCTCCATTGATGTCCACCCATCCTAAAACGTCTTCACTATAGACGCCTGGGCTGAACACAAGATGAAAGGATGCGCCATAAGATGTGTCCTTGATAAGCGTGATGTTTGACACCTCCTCAGAGACCCTAAAATACATGAGAATGAGCCGCGAAGGATTAAAACAGGATCACCATGACTGACATACCCAACTCCACTGTCTCATCGGAAACGCTCACGCCGTTTTCGTCTCAGAGCGCTCTGTCACGGCCTGAACATTTCCCCTACAGCGATGGACACCTGCACAAGCCGCCGCTGGCCCGTGATGAGATGCGCGATATCATCAGCCTGTCGCTGTGGGCCGGCCAGATGCTGCTGCAATATGGGGCCGACAGCGCCCGTGTCGAAGAGATTGTGCATCGGCTGGTGACGGGCCTGGGCTGCGATTGGGCCGATATTGAAGTCCAGCCCAATTCCCTCGTTGCCACCACCGTCAACAATCAGGATTTTCGCACTCGCGTGCGGCGTGCGCCCTCACGCGGCGTAAATATGACCGTCATCGCCGAAGTGAGCGATCTCAGCTATCGCGTGTATCGTGGGGAGGTGGATCGCATTGGGGTGCGCCAGGAATTGCGCCGCATCGATGATCTCGCGCCGCAGTATGATCGCGCTGTGGTGATTATGACCGTCGGCATCTCGTGTGCGGCATTTTGTCGGCTGTTTGGCGGCGATGCGGCAGCCATGCTCGTGACCTGGGCGGCCTCAAGTGCGGCCATGTTCGTGCGCCAGGAGCTGCATCACCACCATGTGAACCCGCTTCTGATGATCACGCTCACGGCATTTGTGGCAGGCATCTTTGCCAGCCTTGCCTGGATTTTTCCGATCAGCCAGACACCTGGTCTGGCGATTGCGGCATCGGTGCTGCTGCTTGTGCCGGGCGTGCCGCTGATTAATTCGGCGGAGGATTTGCTGCGCGGGCATATCGTCACGGGCATGGCACGCGGGTTTTATGGCCTGCTGGTGTCGCTGGCGATTGCGCTGGGGCTGGCCTTGTCGATTTGGGTGACGCGGGGAAAGGGATTTTAACGATGGAGCTTTCAACGCTGCTCTCGCATGTGCTGCAAGAGATGTTCTGGGGCATGACCGCCACCATTGGCTTTGCGATCCTGTTCAATGTACCGCGCCGCGCCCTGCTGACCTGCCTGCTGCTGGCGGCTGTCGGGCGCGGGACACGTGCGTTATGCATGGAGACCGGAGGGGTGTCCATCGTTCCGGCGACGCTGGTCGCGGCCACCATAATCGGGTTTTTATCACGGGCCTATGCGCTTCGTCTGCAAATGCCCTCGACCATCTTTGGCATTACCGCCGCGATCCCGCTTGTGCCGGGAAAATTCGCCTTTGAGACCATGCTCGGCGTGCTGCAAGTGGCGTCTCTGCCTGCCGATACCGTTTCTGCGCTTCTGGTGACAACCGCCGTGAACGGCGTCAAGACGGGGTTGATCCTGGGGGCGCTGGCGGTGGGCATCGTCGCGCCCTCGCTGATCTTTCACCGTGAGAAGCCTGTGGTGTGACCGTTTTTAGGGGGCGGTAATAACCCATTCAATTGTAGGGGCGCAGCGTGCTGCGCCCCTACAGGGGTTCGTCCCTCCGTTATGGCGCGGGGTGATTCAATTCATAGATGACGCGCAGACCATCCAGCGTCAGTTCCGACACAATCATATCGATCACATCCGTATGCTGATTGAACAGCACCGCCAGCCCGCCTGTGCCGATGACGCGGATATTCGGCACATTCAGCGAGTCCTTGATACGTTTGGTCAATCCCTCAATCAGACCGACATAGCCCCAGAAGATGCCGGACTGCATGGCATGAATCGTGTTGCGGCCAATCGGATCGGGCGGCGGTTGCAGGTCGATCTTGTGCAAGCGGGCGGCGCGGCTGACGAGGGCATCATGGGCGACGCCAATACCGGGCGCAATCGCGCCGCCAATATAGCGATTGTCGGCGGAGACGATATCGAAATTCGTCCCTGTGCCAAAGTCAATCACAATCGCAGGCCCGCCGCCATACAGCGCCACCACAGCGGCGGCGTTCACATAGCGATCTGAGCCGGCCTGCTCCGGGTGATCGATATCGATGGTGATGCCGATATTCGTCTGGCTGTTGACGATGAGCGGGGCGAAGTGAAAATAGCGCTTCACCAACTCATCAAAGACCGGGGTGAGCGGCGGCACAACGCTGCTGATGACGACGCCCGTGATGCCTTCGGCCCCGATCTCGGCACTCTCCAGGAAGTTCCGCACCAGGACGCCGTACTCATCGGCCATTTTGTCCGAGACGGTACGCGCACGCCATGAGAGCTGCCAGGCGTTTTGCCGCCACAGGCCGAGATGTATATTGGTGTTTCCGATATCAATTGCCAACAGATTCGACGCCACAGCTCATATTCTCCTGGAGGTTTTTGCCGCCGAGTATAGCAGGACGCCGCCCAGATCGAAGCCCCTCATTGCGCCCTCTACAGGCATGATCTAAACTTATTGTGTCTGGTTTGATATCTTCTTTGCCGTGAGGTCAATCGTTTGCCCAATGAGGAAGGCCCTGGAGTGATGCGCGTTCGTCCGGCCACACTGCAAGATACTACTGCCATCAGCCGCCTGTTTTGCGCCCGTATCGGACGCTGGCAGCGCCTGGATGCCCAGGGCCGCGGCCAGGATGTCGCCTATGATGATCTCAGCCTGTATGAACGCTGGTCACATGGCGGCCCCTGGCTGAGTATTGAGACAGCGGCCATCTGGTTGAATCATCTGCTGGGCGGGGCCGCGCTGCCGTTTGTTTTGGAGGATGAGGGCGGCATCATGGGCTATGCCGAGGTATACGCCAATGATGAATCCGAGCCGCTGCGCCTGCATGGGCATATCGCCGAGTGGATCGTCGCGGAGGATGCGCCCGCCGATGTTGTGACATTGTTTCTCGATGAGATGAGCGCTCGTGCGCCCGGCCATCGTCTGAGTGCGGCCTGTTCTCCCTTTGATACGACAACGGTTGATTTTTATACAGGCTGCGGCTTCACCCCGCTGGTACGGTTGCATTCTGTGCGCGTCACGGCGCAGAGTGGGCAGGGCTTTTATCGGGCGACAGAGATGGATGACATGACCTCCGCCCGCATTCAGGGGTGGGCTATGCCAATTGGCCGCGTGAGCAGCCCGCGCCACCTGTGGGAAACGCTCATGCCGCAGTTGTGGCGGGCCATGCCCGATGTGACCGCGCTGCCGCGTCACCGCCTGTCGATCAATGCCTCCGGTCATGAGGCGTTCGTGTGTCTTCAGCAGCGCCCATATGATGCTCGCAGCGCGGATGTGTACTGCTGGATGCCCAAACCTCTGACGCAGCAGGCCGTCATCCATGCGATTAAAGATCGGGCGGCGCGGCAGGGCTATCGCAGCTTGAACTTCATGGTGACGGAAAAGACCGCTGCTCTCGTGGGCGGCGACGACGATGCGACGGCGGGCCAGCGGCAAATTTTTGTGCGTGCTCAGGTGTAATTGATTGTCTGTGTGATTTTTGACCCTATTCCTCTCCTCTAGAGTACGAATCGATGGGAGAGGCATTAAACCAACAATTTTCCATGTGATGAGGTGTTGCAATGCCTGTTTACAATCCCGGACGCCTCGAATATGCCATTGATACGGGCTATATTGCCATTATTGGGGACGCCCAGGAACGTATTCCTGCCTATTGGGCGCATCCACGCGGCGGCAAAAAATTTTCCAGCATCGCGCTGCTGCATGATTGGTGGGGCGTGAATGATCTTGTGCGGCGGTTGGCGCATTTCTTCGCGCAGATGGGCTATTACGTCATTGTTCCGGATCTGTTCGATGGCGCAGTGGCGACCACCCCGCGTGAAGCCATGCAGCTTCTGGATCGCACCCAGGCCACGCGCTACGCCCACACCGATGCGGCGCTCAGTGTGCTGGAGCGTCATCACAAGACGACGAGCAAAGTCGCGGCGATGGGCATGGGCATGGGCGGCACATTGGCGCTCGAAGCGGCTGTGAAGCGGCCCGATCTGGAAGCGTCAGTGAGCTACGGCGGCTTCCCGCAGGCGTATCTGGGCCAGTTCAATCAGGGGCGCACGCCGATTCTGGCCTTTTATGGCAGCGAGGAGCCGTACACGCGCCCGGTGGTGGTGCAAGCCTTCCGCGCCGAACTCGCCGCGACGCCGCTGGCAGGGCAGCATCGCGTCGAAGTCATCAAAGGCATCGCGCATGAATTCTTTGTAGATAATCCCGAGGGTGCTCATGTAGAGCAGGGCAAGCTGGTACTGGATACGACGCTCAATTTCCTGGAGCAGTACCTCGATCAGCCCTTGATGCCCGCCCAGGGTGCGATGTAGATATCGAGATGCCTATGCGTAGGGGCGCTGTTTTTACGCATAACGTTGTACGCTGATGCCATTTCAATTTGAGACGGGATTGGCGTAGGGGCGCGATATATACCTTCGGCGACTTCGTTCGCACCCCTAAAAAAACGCTATGACCCGTTGCGAACCTATCATATGACACAAATGTAATCATTCACCTACCCGTGCGACAACGGCCCTTGTAGGGGCAGGATGCATCCTGCCCAAGCCAAATCTCCTACAAATCAATCAGGGCGCGATCCATCGCGCCCCTACAAACCCGCGATTCTCATGGATAGGTGAAT
>DAOTUR010000425.1:0-6136 GCA_034436915.1 Anaerolineae bacterium | reverse complement strand
CATCGCGTGAAAATGGACAGGGCAGGGCGCGAGGGTGCGTAGGGACAAGGCCTGCCCTGTCCATTTTCACGCGATGAACGGACAGGGCAGGCCCTGTCCCTACGCCAAAATACATTTTGTTTGTAACGAATGGCATTATCAAACGGCTTCTAAAAGTAGAAAGGGGATTGCCGATGGGGATGCTCTACACCTGTCATTCTTGTGAGACGTGCGGTTATCAATCGCCTCATCTCCTGCGCTACCATCTGAGCGAAACAGGTATCTTTATGGGCATTGTGACCTGCCGCACCTGCGCCGACATCGTGTCGCTCTTTCCCGACTATGACAATATTCCCGATACCATCGCTGCAACATTGGGTGGCGCGGTGCGCTATATAGGGCGCGTCAATGCGCTGGCAAGCCACCATGCCGATCTGTTCCCGATGGGCGAAATGGCGTTCGATGTGTGTCTGGTGTGCGGCGGACGAAATGTCTATCATCATGATATCTGGCAGCCGCGCTATGCAATAGAGGATGGCATACGTCTGCCATGTCCACGCTGTGCGACAGGCCACGTGGCGCTTGTGCCTGCGGGCATGTGGGAGTAAGACCGATGCCGGATGTGAGTGAAAATTATGTCGATCAGGGCCTTCATGCCCTCGAAGGCGGCGATTACAGCACCGCGATTGATGTGTTCACCAAAGCGCTGCGCCTCAGCCTGGGCGATCTGGCCGAGATTCACTATCGGCGCGGCGTGGCCTATTGGGGCCTGAATGATGACGAACAGGCGCTGGCCGATTGGGATGAGGCGCTGCGGCGCAATCCTTATCATTCGGCGGCCTATTATGAACGGGCGCAGGTGTGGGAGCAGCGCGGCAATGATGAGGCCGCCGCTCAGGATTACAGCCGCGCTGTAACGCTCAATCCGCGTATGGCGGAGGGCTGGTTTGCACGCGGTCTGCTGTATGAGCGGCTGGGGCATCTCGAGGCGGCGGATCATGATTTTACACAGGCGCTGCGCCTGCAAGAGGATATGGTGCTGGCCTATGAAGCGCGGGGGCGGGTGCGGGCCGCCCGCCGTGCCTATGATGGGGCGATTGCCGATTTGCGCGAGTATCTCAAGCGCGGCGGTGGGCATACCTATGACAATCAGAGCGAGACGCAGAGTCATATTCTCAGCCTGCGCGTCACCCGCGTGATCCTGCGCCTGTTGCGGCTGTATTGACCCCGCCCCAACCCCTCCCCGCTGCGCAAGGAGGGGCTTTCTTACTGAAGACGAGACAAAAAAGGCACAGAGGGTAAGGTTTGACTTTATGTTTGATCGCCCACACAGTACGCCAGCACCATCATCAGCGCCATCTCCACACTCAAGGCGCGATTGCCCGCCCGATCACGATCAAACTGGCAGCGCTCTACCTGCACACCATCAGGCGTTGCCAGCCCGATATACACGAGGCCGACGGGCTTTTCGGCGCTGCCTCCGCCAGGGCCTGCGATGCCTGTGATGCCAATGCCGAGCGTGGTCTTCATGCGCTGACGGATGCCCACAGCCAGCTCCCAGGCGGTTTGCTCGCTGACCGCGCCAAACTGCTTCAATGTGTCGGCCTTCACCCCCACCCATTCTTCTTTGATCTCATTGCTGTAGCAGACAACGCCCCCCACAACGCTGGCAGAGCTGCCAGAAATTTCGGTCAGAGCGGCTAGGAACAGGCCGCCCGTGCAGGATTCAGCGGCGGAGATCATCCAATGCTGCTCCTGCATCAGAGTGAGCACCTGGGTCGCCAGCGCGATGTGGCGGGCGTGAGACTCTTCATGAGAATAGACTTCTGACATACAAACCTCGCATTTGAGTAGATGCGCTATCATTATCCTCAAATAACGTGTATGAGACAAAAGGCTGTCTATGCAGATTCAACGAGCATTTACCCTCCCGTTTGACGATCCGCGCTGGCTGCACAAGCTTTTGCCGCTGCTGCCCTTGACCCTGTTCACGCTGCTGCCCATCGTGGGCTTGATTCCGCTGGCGGTGATTCTGGGCTGGCTGATCTCGCTCATCAGCAATATTCGGCAGGGCAATCCGCGCCCGCTCCCGGAATGGCGCGACATGAGCCTCAAGATCACATGGGGCGCAGATGTGCTTGTGCTCATGATTCTGGCGCATCTGCCCCTGATCGCCGTGTTTATTGTGGCGGCAGCGCTGGGCGGCAGCATCGGCTCAACCGTCTATTCGCTGCTCTACAACGTCGGGCAGTTGTGCTGCCTTGTGCCGATTAGCCTCGTGTACAGTCTTGTCATGTGGCTGCTGGTCGGCCTGAGCGTGCTGGATTACAGCGACTCGCACCGCCGCGCCGATCTGTACCATTTCGCTTATCAGTGGGATCGCGCCCGCAGCAACGCCAATCTCCTCAGCGGTTGGCTCATCCGTGTGCTGGCCGTCAACGCTCTGTGCGCCCTGCTGCTGCTGATTCCGATCCTGGGGTGGGTGATTGCGCCTGTGATCATCTGGCCGACGCAGGGGATTTTGTTGGGGGAGTTGGGGCGCTTGCTGGATGGGCGGATGCCAAGAAAAAAGGAGCGTTGAGGCACGCTCCTTTTAGCGATGGTGGTACTTTTATAATCTGAATTTTGGCTAGTACACGTTGGCGGAAGTTCACAAGCATTTCGTTCAGTTTCTTTTAGCTAAAGTTCGCTATTTGAATTGCTTATCGACTTCCGCAAAGCTGTACTAGGTTTTTTGCTTTTCACCCTCACCCCAACCCCTCTCCCACTTCGCGGTAGAGGGGCTTTTACCCCACTCCCATCCTCGCCCCTTGTGGGAGAGGAGGCCGGCTGGTGAGGGGTAATCTGCAATGCTATCCAAAACTGAGATTCTACAGAGTTTTAAACCCGCGTGATGCTTCCGCTGACACGTGAGCCGAGGGATTCTTTCAAAAACAGGGTGGCGAGATCGACAGGCACAGCAAAGCTCACCTGTGGCCCTGTGATCAGCGTGTTAATTCCGACCATCTCTCCCTGTGGCGTAAAGACAGGCCCGCCCGAATGACCGGGACGCATCGACATATCGAGCGCCAGCCAATCGCGGCCATTCATCTGCGGCAGTTCGCGGCCTGTGCCAATGACGATGCCCGCCGTCAGCGCATCCGGCACGCCCCAGGGATGCCCCAGCGCCATTAGCCACTGCCCCGGCATGACATCGCGGGAACGCCCGACCTGAATTGCGGGCAGATTGTTGACATCGATGTGCAGCGCGGCGATATCCTGCTCCCGATCCAGCGCGATAATCTGCGGGATGGCGATTGTGCCATCTGAGAGCAGGACGCGCAGCGAGCCTTCCGGCTGCGCGGTGATGACATGAGCACTCGTGAGGATGAGACCATCCTTGTGCCAGATCGTGCCTGCGCCAATGCCGCCCTGTGAGCCGCGAATTTGCACGATGCTGCGCTGTACGGTTTCCACCACCTGCCCGGCGGCCTGGTTGATCGCTTGCCAAATAGAGGCGGCCATCGTCGTATCCTTCTACTCAATGTGTGTGGTGTTGCCCTCACCCCCGGCCCCTCTCCCATAAACGGTAGAGGGGAGGATAAGGACTTGTTAGACATGTCCCTACACAAGATATGTTTTGTAGGGGCACAGCACGCTGCGTCCTTGATCGAGATCATCATTTTGGGCGCAGCGTGCTGCGCCCCTACAAATGCCCGTTGCTCTCCCCTCGCCCCTTGTGGGAGAGGAAGGGTGAGGGGGTTCTTACTGCCGTTCGCCAATCGTGACCGACATGTCACGACGTTCGCCGCCGCGCACAATCGAGGCACTCACCGCTTTGCCCACGCGATCCCCGATCAGCATCGACATGAGTTCGTCCAGGTGTGTCACGGTATTGCCATCCAGTGCCACGATGATATCACCCACGAACATCTTAGCCTGTTCTGCCGGGCTGCCTTTTTCAACGGACATGACGAGCAGGCCCGTCTCCTGGCCGAGCGCTGTTCCCACCGCATCGGGCAGACGCACCGGCTGCACGCCCACGCCCAGGTAGCCCTGACGCATCTTGCCATGCGCCAGCAAAACCGTCATTGTGGTGCGAATGGTGGACACCGGGACAGTGATGCTCACGCCGCTGCCAAAGCCGGAGGTGTTGAGGCCGTAGACCGCGCCATCGCCGCCCAGCAGCGGGCCGCCGCTGAAGCCGGGATACATCACGACATCGGTTTGCACGTAGCCATCGAGCAGCGCACGGCCTTCACTGCGGCCGCGTTTGCCCTTGCCTTTGCGCGAGTCGCTGCTGGTTTCAACGCCCGGCACGAGGGCGCTGACGACGCCGAGAGTGGCCTGTACCTGTGCGCCGGGGCGTCCCAATGCCAGGACGAGATGCCCGACCTGCAAGCCTTCCGCTGCGCCAAATTTGGCGGGGGTCAGATTGGCCCCGGCCACGCGCAGGGCGGCGAGATCATTTTGCGGATCGCGGCCCACGAGGGTCGCGGCATGACGTGAGCCATCGTGCAGGACGATTTCGATGCCTTCATCCTGTTCAACCACATGATGGGCGGTGACGATGAGATCGCTGCTCCAGACGATGCCTGTGGCGGCCTGACGACGGCGGCCTTCGACACGCACGAGCGAGGGGCTGATGTTCTGAACGGCTTCGGCCATTGAATCAGAGAGCTGCTTGAAAATGTCGGACATGATCTGTCACCCTTTTTGTGTGAGATGGTCGGCAGGGTTGTCCTGCCTCTATGTCCTCTATCATCGCAGAAGTGGGGGCGGCGCGGCATTCATCCTTTGGGCAGGATCATCCTAGACAGATGGGGAGGGGAAGCGTTGGAAGTGGATTATAGAGCATAGAAATCCTCAATCTTTTACGTAACCAATGGTGCAAGTCGTAGATTTCAGGTGGGATTGTTGTAGGGGCGCAGCGTGCTGCGCCCAATAATGTTGGATGCCTATATCAAGGGCGCAGCCCGCTGCGCCCCTACAGGGATTTTTCTCATAGACAGGTGAATAGATATAAGACGCGATTGTCTTTGTGCAAAGCCCCTCGCCGCTTGTGGGAGAGGGGTTGGGGTGAGGGAGCAGATTCTACCCCCCGATGTGATACATCTGCACTTTGGTGCGTGGCTCGGTGAGTGAGGTGCGAATCTCGGAGTAGCGATCTTTGCGCTTCTTCCAGGTGCCGCGCAGCACATCGCGCAGACCCTCATCATCGACGCCCGCCCGCAAAGGCTCGCGCATATCAATGCCCGACGTGCCAAATAAGCAGGTGAACAACATGCCTTCGGGCGACAGGCGCAGCCGCGTACACGCCCCGCAAAATGGTTGTGTCACCGACGCGATCACGCCAATCTCGCCGCCGCCATCGACATAGCGCCAGCGTTCAGCCACCTCGCCATAATACGTCGGATCGGCAGGCTCAAGCGGCAGTTCGGCGTTGATGCTGGCGATGATCTCTTTGGCGGGCACGACATCATCCAGCCGCCAGCCGTTCAACGTGCCCACGTCCATATACTCGATGAAGCGCAAAATATGGCCGTTGGTCTTGGCCCAGCGTGCCAGCTCGACCAGGGTATGATCGTTCAGGCCGCGCTTGACGACAGCATTGATTTTAATCGGGCCAAAGCCGGCTTTCTCAGCGGCGGCGATGCCTTCCAGCACCTTTGTCGGGCTGGCTTTGTGACCGTTCATGCGCTGGAAGACCTCTTCATCGAGCGAATCCAGGCTGATCGTCAGACGCTGCAAGCCTGCATCGCGCAGTGCCTGCGCCTTTTGCGGCAGAAAAACCGCATTGGTCGTCATAGCGAGGTCTTCCACGCCGTCGATCTGCGCCAACTGCGCGACCAGTTTTTCCAGTTCCATCCGCATCAACGGCTCACCACCCGTGAGCCGCAGCTTTTGCACGCCCAAACCCACCGCCAGACGGGCCACGCGGGTGATCTCCTCAAACGTGAGCAGGTCGGCACGCGGCAAAAATTGATACGCCTCACCGAAAATGGAGGCGGGCATACAGTAGGGGCAGCGAAAATTACAGCGATCCGTGACGGAAATCCGCAGATCGCGCAGGGGCCGTTTGTGGGTATCCTGGAGCATAGTTGTTTGTCTCATCTCAATTCTGCTTATGATAGCAGCAATACATTACAGAGGGCATAAGACCACTGTGATCCATGCG
>DAOTUR010000424.1:0-1892 GCA_034436915.1 Anaerolineae bacterium | reverse complement strand
TGAGGCTCAATTTTTGAGGGCAAGGAATTTTTAAAGGGCCAAAGCGCTTTTGTAGGGGCGCGATGCATCGCGCCCCTACGCCAATCCCATATCAAATTTACGACTTGCACCATTGGTTATATAAGGAATAATCGCGTGCCAGAACATCGCATTCTGATCATCGAAGACAACCGCGATAACATGACCCTCATCGTCGATATTCTGACGTCAATGGAATATGATGTAATGCAGGCTGTCGATGCGGAGCAGGGCATCCAGATGGCGCTTCGGGAGCACCCGAATCTCATCTTGCTCGATCTTTCTTTGCCACGTATGGATGGCTGGACGGCGGCAAAGGCGCTGAAAGCCGAACCTCTGCTCCATCCGATCCCTGTGATCGCGCTGACAGCCCATGCAATGGTGGGAGATCGTGAGCGGGCCATCAATGCGGGCTGCGATGATTACATCACCAAGCCCATCAATATTCAGGAACTTGATCGCAAGCTCAAGCTGTATCTGATTTAGCCATGCCCCACCGTCTGCCTTTCCAGGTTGTGGATCATACTGCTCTTTAAAGTTCTCACACCTGAACAGGCTATGTTTGCGTTGTTATGATGATCATTCCAATCAGTGAGAAGCCATGTGAGCATCCTGGTCGTTGATGACAACAAAGATAATCTGGAACTCGTCAATGATATCCTGAGTGCCGCAGGCTATCCATTGATCCAGGCCATGACCGGCCCGCAGGCTGTGCAGCAGGCGCAGGATCATCATCCCGATTTGATCCTATTGGATGTGAACCTGCCCGGCATGACAGGCTTTGATGTGTGCTATACCCTCAAGTCGCAGGAGGCCACCTCCTCTATTCCTATCATCATGCTCACGGCGCAAACCGATGTGGAGAGCCGCGTGAGGGGCCTGAAAAGCGGCGCGGATGATTACCTCGCCAAGCCCTTCAGCCCGCGTGAACTGCTGGCCCGCGTTGAGCGTACTCTCAAGCAAAAATCTGTCACCGAAGGGCTGCGCCAGAAGCAGCAGTCCATTCGCGCCACCTTCGAGCGCTTTGTCTCGCCCTCCATTGTGGAAGCGCTGCTCAAGAATCCTGATCTGGTGAAGCCGGGCGGCAATTTGCAGTCGATTACGGTGATGTTTGCCGATTTGCAGGGCTTCACCAGCCTGTCCGAGAGCCTTGAGCCGAGGACGCTGATCAATCTGCTCAATACCTATCACTCCTTCGTCGTCAAAATTATCCTGCAATACAGCGGCACGATTGATAAGCTGCTTGGGGATGGCGTGATGGCGCTGTATAACACGCCCCTAGAGCAAGAGGATCATATCTCTCGCGCTGTCAAATCGGCGCTGCACATCCAGGATGAGCTGTACTGGCTGCATCAATCCATGCCGATTGAGCATCGCATGAAGATCAATTTTGGTATTCATACGGGCGTGGCGGTTGTGGGTAACATCGGCACAGAGAATTTGATGAATTTTACGGCAGTGGGCGATACGGTGAATGTGGCAGCGCGTTTGCAGAGCATCGCCGATGAGGGGCAAATTCTGGTGAGTCGCGTTGTATATGAGGCGACCCAGGATTTCATCTTTGGGCGTTCACGCGGGCTGCTGCCTGTGAAGGGCCGCCGCGAACCTGTCGACGTGTATGAAATCTCGAATACGCTGTTTGATTGACTCACACCCCGCCCTAAATCCCTCCCCACTTCGTAGAGAGGGACTTCAAGCATCTGGCTCCTCAGTCTGTGTCGTCGGGAGAGGCTGAGAGGAAAGGTTTGACATTTATCACCGAAGAAGCGCCGTGAAGCCCCTCGCTTTAGCGATGGGGAGGTAAGGCGTAAAACTTGTATTTCCGCCCCTGATGTGTTAGAAGGCTCTTAGCACCTTAACAAAGGACTGAGAGA
>DAOTUR010000423.1:0-14950 GCA_034436915.1 Anaerolineae bacterium | reverse complement strand
CGATGCATCGTGCCCCTACAAAAGACCAAACAGGGCGTTACGATCAAGACGATGGCTCAAAAACAGCATGATGACCCTGTTTTGAGATTACAAATTCCATTATCAAACGGCTTCTTACATGCCCTTCAATTTTTCTTCCCAACGCGCCACCATACGATTGTAGGTTTCTTCGCTGATTTCGCCCTTTGAGAAGCGCATATCCAGGCCATCAATCATCGCCTGAACCTCAGCTTTGGTGGTCGGCGTGCCGGATGCGGCGGCAGGGGCAGCCGGAGGAGTCGCGGCGGGCGTCTGCTGATTTTGCCCGCCCTGACCGTTCATCATGTCCATCATCTTCTGCATCATCATATTTTGCATCATCTGGTTCATCTGGGCCTGCTGCTGCTGTTCCGGTGAGGCCATCGTATTGCCCAGCACCTGCCCGATGCCCATGCCCATACCTGCGCCCATCGTCGCGCCGGCCATGCCGGGGTTGCCCGCTGCTGTCTGCGCGATGTTCAGCTTCTTGATGCGCTCATAGGCATCCATGCTGACGTAGTTCATCATCTCATCAGGCGATGCCTGCTTCGCATTGAAGGGGTTGGCATCAATCGATTTGACGACCACGCCATACTCATCCTCGAACTGCTGGCTGAGTTTGGCGAGCATTGCGCCTTCCAGCTCATTCAGGAAGCCGTTGGCCGCAGGCACGCTCTGCACGCCTGACCCCATCAGGAACACCGTCAGCTCACCGACCAGCTTGGTCTGGATGGCGGTCTTGATATCAGCGAGGCGCGTGATGGGCTTGCCCACGCCAAACTTCTTGAGGAAGCGTGACGGATCGGAGATGGACAGGCTCATTGTGCCATAGGTGGTGAGCAGCACAGCGCCCATGCCTTTGCCGGGCGTTTCCAGCGGGATCGGGCTGCTGGTTCCCCACTGCACCTGGGGCATATCCTTCAGATTGATGAAGTACAAATCAGCGGTAAACGGGGTGCGCCCGCTGGTGGCAAGGCCGATGATGCTGGCAAGAATCGGCAGATTGGCGACAGACAGCGTATGTCGTCCGGTGGGGAAGGCATCGAGCGCCTGACCGCCGCGCACAAACACGGCCACCTGGCTTTCGCCGACGATGACCTGTGAGCCAAAGCGCCAATCGCCGCTGCCATTCTGCGGCTCACGATAGACGAATTCATCGTCCATGACATTCACATGATCAATCACATCAATAAGGCGTGGCATCGAGACTCTCCATAAAAGGGTAAAGGGTCAATCAATTAGTCATCAGGGTTAGACAGTGCATCATCGAGCGTTGAGGCCGATGATGAAGCGGGTTGATCAGCCGCAGAGGAGGCAGTCGGTTCATCAGCCGTTGTGCTGGAGGCATGATCATCATGGGCATGGGTGCTGCCAATGGCGCTGTCCAACTGGAGGATTTCATTGTCGCGCATAGCGAAGGCATCAATCGCTTCGACAGCGGTGTCATACAGCGCTTCAAGGTCCTGGCTGAATTGACCGCCTTTGAGTGCATCACTCAACGCGCTGATTTTGCCTTCCAGATCATCGATATAGCGCACCTGGGCCTCATCGAAGGCATAAATGCGCTCCAGCGCTGCATGATCGATTTTGACCGAATCCCACATGCCGGAATACTTGGGATTGGCGGTGTTGATGATGTCGGTATAGGCTTGCAGCTTGGACTTAACCTCACGAGTCCGCGCCATGTGTTTCAAGCCCTTGCCGCCGTCGAGAATCTCATTTTCCAGGCGGGCAAAGTGGCGCACCACCTGCTCCATACGATCACCGAGGTACTGACGGAGGAGCGTATCAGCCTGACGGCGGGCCTGCATCTCCTGGTAGCCGCGAAAGCCGGGAATCTTCGCCATGAGCTTCTCGAAGCCGCCTTTTCCCCGCACAATTTTGTCGTACAAATCCGTTACTGGCATAGCTGCTCCCTTTGTGATGTCTCATCTCTCCAAGTATAGAGCATTTTTGCCTTCTCATAGGCCCACAATCTGGGGGATTGAGAGGCTGAACAGCTACAGATAATAATCACTTTGACACTGCGAACAGGTCACACTCTGGCCGGGGATGACGGCCAGCGCTTTACCGCACACGGCGCAGCGCGTCATGGCCTCCATCGTCGCGGCCTTTACGTAAATTAATTGGCCTTCCGGGGTGCGATAGCCGTGAAACAGATCGAGTGCGTGAAGCTGCTCGATGATGGAGCGCACCTCCTGTGGGGCGAGTTGCAGTCGGGTAGCAAGTGCGGCCAGGGACGTAGGGCCAGCCCGCACGATGTCCATCAACTCACGCTGCGCGGGCATCTCCGCATTGAGTTCGATCTCGTCGGCACTGCCACGCCAGAATTGATACACGCCGCTGAGGACGAAGGGCGCGACGAGCACAAAGCCAATCAATCCGCCCGTCAGCAGGGAGGCTCCGGTCTTGACCTGCGTCGTGAGATAGAAGCTGACCATAATCGCCAGAATCACCCCGATAGTTGTGAGGACAATGCCCCAGATGCGGGCGCGGTTGAGCGTCATGCAGCGTCCTTTGAGAGTATGCGTAGGGCATGAGACATCTACGCTGATGAACCCGAAGATCAGCAAATTATAACACGAGGCTCGTTAGCGCGTTCTGTGGATTACGGGTATGATGAACGGCATGTTTCATACTAAATCCTCTGGATTCAAGGAGTTAACCATGCGCTATCGCCTGTGGGGGGCGGCCTTCCTGCTGTTGCTAAGCGCCCTCCCCGTTTTTGCTCAGACGCCGACTGTCACCCCGTCGCTCCCACCCTCTGCGACTGCGGTTGTCACAGCGAGCCGCACGCCGCTGCCGCCGACACCAACGGCCCCGATTAACATTACGCGCACGGCTGTGATCGCCGCCGGGGGCAAAGCCTACGTGGTACGCCTGGGCGATACGCTGTTTCGCATTGCGCTGGCGAACGGCGTCACGACCTCGACGCTGGCAGCGGCCAATGGCATTACGAATCCAAATTTGATCTACACGGGGCAGACGCTGGTCATCCCGGCCAAAACGACGGGCACAGCCACGCCCGCTGCCACAGGAACTACCGCCGCCACGACGCTCGTGCCGACGATCAATCCGAGTGCGACAGCGACCAAAGTCCCCGCCCCGCCCGTTGTCACGGCCACCCCTGTGACGCCGACAGGCACAACGAGCTATACGATTGTCTCTGGCGATACGCTGTATCGGGTGTCGGTCAAATTCAAGACGACCATCGGTGAACTCCAGCGCCTGAATAACCTGTCGAATATCAATCTGATCATCACCGGGCAAAAAATCCTCGTTCCCACCACGCCCGCCGCAACCGCCGTTCCGGGCAAGCCGACGGCCACCACGGCCACCAGCGCCACAGGCCCGCGTGCTGTTCAAGCGGCGTTTGAGCAGGGGATTGAGGTCTTCCTGGATGGCACGCCGGATGTGAAGGCATTAGCGACCCAGGTGTCGCAGTTGGGCATGACATGGGTGAAAATCCGCGTCAATTGGCGCACGCTGGAGGCGACCAAAGGCACGCTCAATCTGACAGCGCTTGATGACGCCGTGAACACCTTCAACGCCGCAGGCATCAAGGTGCTGCTCACGCTCACAGGTGCGCCCGATTGGGCCAGACCCTCGGCCACCGATTATGTCAAGAGCCTCACGCAGTACGGCCCGCCTGATAATCTGGCCGACTTCGGCACGTTTGCCGGGCAAATCGCCACGCATTACGTGGGCAAAGTGCAGGCATATGAAATCTGGTCTGAGCCGAATCTGCGCCGTTCCTGGATTTCACCCACCGTTGCCTCGCGTGATGCGACACGCATGTCGGATGCGCGGTATATCGACCTGCTGAGTGCGGCCTATAAAGCGATCAAGGCCGTTGATGCCAAAGCCTTTGTCATCACGGGCGGCCTTGCGCCGACGGGCTTCAATGATCGCGTGAATGCGATTGATGATCAGGTGTTCTTAGCGGCGTTGGTCGATCAAAATGTGGCGAAGGTGGCCGATGCCATTGGCGCACAACCTGATGGTTTCGCCAATCCGCCGGATGCGCTGTGCTGCAATCAGACGCCGGGCGTCGATACGCACTTCGATAACAAGCGCTTCTATTTCCTGGAAACGCTCAAGGCGTATGATGCCATTCTCGCCGCCAAAAAGAGCAGTCTGCCTGTGTGGGTGACGCGCTTTGGTTGGGGGACAACTGAGGGCAACACGCTTGAAGCGCCCAACCGCTCCGAAGTGCCTTTCTTTGGCTACACAAGCGCCGTTGAGCAGGCCGCTTATGTGCCGCGTGCGTTTGAGATTGGCAAGTCGCTCGGTTATGTCGGGCCGATGTTCCTGTATAACCTGAATGGCTGTCAGGTCGGCAGTGCCGAGGCGTGCTACTACAGCGTCATTGATGTGACAGGGCAGGCCCGCTCGATGTTTGGAGCGCTCCAAACATCGACAGGTGGCTCCTCTCTGGCGGCTCCGGCCAGTACGGACGTGCTGCCTGTGCCGACAGCGGAGGGAACCAGCACAAACGGCTAGGGCAACCCTCACCCCAACCCCTCCTCGCCCCTTGTGGGAGAGGAGGACGGGAGGTGAGGGGAGAGTCGGTGCATACAGTTATGGCAGATGCACCACACCAATCGGGATGCTGTCCTGTCCGTCAGCGGTCAGCACCCGCGTATTGGTCAAGGGATCATACAGGCCCGCCACAATGTGATAGTCCCCTGCTGGCAAATCGCGCACTGTCAGCGTATACACATCTCGATACACTGTCCCCACTGCCCATGAATCGGTATGGACGCGGCCCTGCTGCGGCTCATAATCCGACTGCGCCCAGAGCGGCGTGCCTGTGGCGGGGTTGATGTCACCAAGCACATGCACAAACACCTTGAGCGGCGTTTTTGAGCGTTGACGCGGACGCCAGTATAACCAGAGCGTGATTTCGCCTGTTGGTTCCGCTGGGAGAAACAGCTTCGCCCCCGCCAGATCGACAGTGGGGGCCAGCGTTGCAAGGGGAGTGCTGCCAATCTCATCGGGCACGACCTCCCAACGCATATACTGGCGCACAGGCAGATCATCAATCACCGTCTGGCGCACCAGTTGCAGATGCTCCTCTACCCACGCCTCCACGATGCCATAATTCGGCCAATCGCGGAAGGTACGGGCCACGATCCACAGGCTGCGATGCATCGCGGCCCGCTGCGCCAACACCTGTCGAATCTCAGCGGCGGGTTGATCGAAATTATCGGGCAGGCCAATATCCAGCGCCGCGCCGCCGATCAAATGATAGTAATAGCCAAATCCGGCATCGACAGCCGTTTGAATCACCAGATCATCGGGCGCGACGTTGTGCGCTAGATACACTGATAGCGCCCGCCAATCGCGGGTTTTGTGGTAGAGCGGATCGTGATAATATAGGTTCAGCGTATAGGCATTGAGCGCGACCCACATCAGTCCGATGGTAACGGCGAGGAATCGCCCACGTCTTGCGCCTGTCTGCCACATCTGCACCATGACGAGGCATCCGAGCAGGATATAGGCCGGGGCCGACAGCATGACATAGCGCGGCGTGAAAATGCCAAATTTCAGCGCGGCGGCACACAGCACCACCAGCGGCGCAATGCCCAGGAGCGCCAGAAACAGCGCCGCTTGTGCGGGCGAAAATCGACTGCTGGCGGCTCTCCCGCGCCCGATGAACCACAAGCCGACCACGAATAACAGCGCGGCCACCGTCCCCAGAATCGGCAGCACGGCGGCGGGCAGCGTGTCGCCAAAGGCAATCGTGGGCAAAAACACCGTGATGAGCTGGATCGGGTCAGCATAGGCGGTTGTGCCTGCATAGCTGCCACTGCCTATCAACGGGCCTTGCAGCACGAGGAAGGTTGCCATCACGATGCCCGCGATGACGCTGTTCACGAGCAACCAGCGCATGATAAAGCCGCGTTCGCGCCGAGAAACCGCCAGCACAAACAGGCCTACCGCGCCCATTGCTAGCAGATCGAAATAAAAGATCAGGCTGCTGATGAGCATCGCGCCGCCATACAGCACCCAATCCAGCGGGCGGCGGCGCTGTATCACGTGCAGGGCCAGCCACAGTGTCACCGCGCTCGTGCTTGACCAGAGGGCATAATTGCGGAAGTCCTGCGCGTGCCAGATTTGATAGGGATTGATCGCCCAGAAGAACGCTGCTAGCAGGCCAGCGGCGCGGCTGTGCAGGCGGCGGCCAAGCGCATACAGCGCCGCAATCCCGATCAGATTGCCGAGGGCGGGCAGCAGGCGCAGGATGAGTTCATGCTGCGTGCCAAACAGCACACCCCAGGCGCGAAAAACGGCATAGGTCAGCGGGGGATGCGGCTCAATCGTGGCTGTCGTCCGCAGCGTGACGAGAAAGGGCTGTGCGGCCCAATTCTGGGCGCTAAAGCCTTCATCGCCGCGCAGGGGCAGTGCATCCAGGCGATAAAGTCGCAGCGCCAGCCCCAGCAGAAGAATGGTGATCAAAGGCAGAGAGGAAGCAAACGAGCGTGTGGGATGGGGCATCACAAGAGCGCCTCTAGGGGCAGATGAAGGAGAGAAGACATGACAAATTTTTTTTATGCCATGCCTTTTGCGAAACAAGACAAAAATGTCCCTCGCCCCCTGTGGGAGAGGGGTTGGGGTGAGGGGTATGATCAGGCTGTTTCGGTCACAGACGCCTGTGATTTATCGATAGTCTTGGCTTCAAAGGCCGCGATTTGCTGTTCGGTCAGGGGCATCACAGCGCCTTTTTTGGTCATCTCGACGCCTTTGTTTAACCCGCGCAGATAATCCGTCAGGCTGTCATCATGCTTGATGCTGGCAAAGAGAACGGGGATATCGGATTTCGTCGCCTCCACTCTGGCCCGCGAATCGAGAAACACGATCAGCGGTTGCACAGGTGTCGTGATACCCGCCTCCGTCAGCAGCCTTTGAACATGCTCGGCAGCGCGAACAGCGTCCATACTAGGCTGTCCCACACCATCCATCCGCAGCGCAGCGAGGAGGCGCGTCATCGGGCCAGCTTTGGTGCGCCATGTGCTGCCCTCAACGCTGTATTTGCCATTTTGCCAGCGTGTGGTGATGGCAAAGACGCCCTGCGGCGAGAACAGCACATGACGGGCGGGAATGTGATAATAGTGATAGATGACGCTCTTTTTGCTCAGGCCCTTCAAGCCCTCATTCAGCGATTCGTCGGCATAAGGCCGCCGCGCCCATAGATTGGTCATGCGGATCGAAAACAAGGTCAGGATGAAGGCGATGGGAATCGCAAGACCCTGAGCCAGCAGCAGCAGTGGCTCAGGTTTGGCGGTATTGCCCGTGAGGACGCCGATGTTGATCAGAACAAATCCGCCGATGAGCAGCACGAATGTCAGCAAAAAAAGATTGGTCGCAATTTTGCGGTTGCGTTCCGCCAGGCGGCTGTTGGTCACGATACGCATAGAGAGTAGGTCTTTCCTCTGGGATAGATGCGGGAGGAGCACCGTTTATCAGGCCCCTCCCGCATGAGACATGCTATTTTTTCGGGCCGCACTGGGCTGTTGGCAGCAGAGTAAAATCGAACGCTGCGCTGTTATCGCCCTCGTTCATTTCAGGCACACCATTCTGCGGGTCAATCGTGAGTGTGACGCGGTAGCCTTCTCTGGGATAGAGCGTGGGCAGAATCCAGGGGATACCGAGTTCCAGTGTCCCACCGGGTTCAAGATCGACCACATCGCTCGTGAACTCCTGTTCGGTTGAGCCTGTGCGCTTATGCACAACGCTGATCTGGACAGAGAATGATTTGGGAGCCTCGAAGCCATCATCGCGCACCGCAAAGATGATGCTGTTGTGCTGGTTGCAGCCCGTCGGCCCCATATCCTTGATGAAGGGCGTCTTGGTGAAATACAGATTGGCGCTGAGAGGAATATCCTGCTGATCGGTATTGACGGGCAGCAGATAGGTCACGAGGCCAACATTGGTCAGTTCCGCACACACGACCTCGCCAAAGCGCATCGTCGGCAGGATATACCAGCGCTTCGGAGCGCCGTAGGCGACAGCAATCACCGCCCGTTCCAGATGTTCCGGTGCGGGCTTGATGCAGTGCGTGATCGGCGTGGGCAAACGGGTGGCCGAGCCATCCGGCGACCCGGCATTGAGATGATCCGTATTGCTGGTGAAGATATCGAAGACGTAGCCGCCCTTGATGAAGGTGCGGATGCCCTCAGCCAGATTGTCCGTATTCTGCACAAAGCCCGTGCCGATTTTACCGGGAATATCTTGCAGCGTATCGGCTCGGCACAAGAGCTGATAGCGGTTGGCAATCGAGATATTCACATCCTGGCTGTCATACAGCAGCGTGCTGCATTCGGGGTAGGGAACCATCGGAGTGAGATCGATGCTGGCATTGCCCACAATCTGGCGGCCCAGCGGCGCAGTTTGCGGCGTAAAGCCGGAGGACTGGGCCAGCGGCGGCATGATTTCCGCCGAGATGCGGGCCACGCCCTTGAGATCGATTTTGACGGGATCAGATCCATTCGAAGGGCCAAAGATGGAAGCAGTGCTGAGATTGCTCAGATCGAAATCCTGCCCCGGCGTCCATCCCCAGTAGGTGAGCACTGATGAGCCGGATGTGTCGGCATTGAAGCCAAAATTTGGTGGCAGATACACGCCCGCCCAGAAGATTTGCGAGCTTGTGGTCGGGGGCTGCGGCAGAACAACCCGCGCCACGCCTGTGCTGCTGAGGACGACATCGGTGCGGGCGATCAGCTTGGCATCCACAGGCGAACCGCCGTTGGGGTCTTCATACACGACGACGGTGACAGGTGTATCGCCAACGGGCCGTGTCACATTGATGGAGATGGCATTGACGCTGTAGGGTTTCAGGATATTCAAGGGGCCTGTATCAAAACCGTTCAGGACGAGGGTGCGCTCTCCATTGATAACCCATTCCCCGCTGCTATCACCTGAATTGTTGCTCAGGATCTGGCTCGTAATGGCTTCCTGGGCGCTGGCAGGCACAACAAAACTGCACAGCACCGCGAACAAACTCAGCCCTAAAAGGTGTTTTAATGTGACATTACGCATGAGAACATCCCAGTTTAATTTATGAAGAGGCCGCGTAAAGAGACCAAAGCGTATTTTAGGGCGTGAGAGGCAGGGGGTCAAGCAGTTAAACCCCAGAGTACCATCTGCACCCTCAACGCTCAAGATACTGCGGATCGCCTTTGGCCCATCCCACCAGCAGATGAACCCCGCCCACAACGCCCAATTCGATGAGCTGGCCGCGTTCGCAGGTCTGTTTGTACAGGGCGATGAAGGCCAGAAAGTCATCCCAGTTGGGGTCAACCTGCTTCGTACTGAATGAATGGACGATCATTACGGCATAGGCGGCGCTATAACGCTGCGCTTCAATCATGGCCGAGGCCGTGCGATGCAGCAGTTGATAGCGCACGCTGTCCGGGACGGCTTGCAGACCCAGAAGCGCACACAATCCCTGGAGACGTAGGCGGCGGTTGGGCGAGGAGGCGGCATCCACCTTCCATTTTTCGACGGTGGGGCCAAACGATTCATCGACTTTCCCCTCGACCATGAGACTCACCAGAGTGCGATTGGCTTTGGCGAGGACGAACAGATCGTTTTGCGAATCGAAGCCGCTCCCCGGCAGTTTGACCTGATGCTCGGCCAGCATCAAAAGCGGTTCAGGCTGATGCAGCGATGAGTCGGCGCTGGTTTGCCACAGGGCGGCAATCTCCGGCGGCCACGACTTGCTCTCTGACCAGCAGTAGGCGAGAGCACGTGCTGAGTAGCCTGTGCGCCATTGTTTATTGGGTTCGGCGAGCACCGTTCGCCAATCGTCAACCGAGTTCAGGCGGCGGTAAATTCTGTTCATCGAAGCCCCATCTCTGCCAGATTAATTCATGGATTCTATCATAGACACGGGATTTGAGCGCGATCAGGCGGCAAGATGTGAAAAAGACATCCGTCTTCATCTAGCAACACATTTCTGAGAAGACTATAATCGCCGCGTTTGGCTGTTGACGCATTCACGAGACATAACACATGGGTGAGCTTCTGTTTGTCGCGCTCATTATGATCCTGGGTATGGGAGCATATTGGGCGATGGTTCTCTTTCCTCGTCAGCGTGAGTTTACCTCACGCCAGCGCATGGCCCGTGAACTCAGCGCCGGCGATGAGGTCGTCACATTTGGAGGGGTTATAGGCCGCGTACAGCGCATTGAGGCAGAGAAGGGCATTGCCTGGGTGGAAATCGCCCCTGATCTGCAAATCCGCGTCGTGACGGCGGCAATTGTCCAACGTTACGACCCTGACGCCATTGCTCGGAATGCCCAGATCGGGCTGCGGGATGACGTGCAAACGGCTGTGCAGTAAGATGTACAGCGTCATTGAATTGGGGAATAGTGAGCCGCGCTGATGCGGCGCTTTTTATGGAAGGGCAAAGACTCAATGGCGAAAGAAAATATGGTCAAAACAAATCTGGGCTGGCTGTTGTTCATCGTGGTTCTCACGGTGTTTTGTGCCTGGGTTGCAATTCCAGCATCCGTCAAAGGCGTGGAGTTGGATGCGCCAGAGTGCATCCAGTATGCGCGTGATCCGAAGACCTTTACCGACGGCAAACGCTGCACCGAATCGCTGATTATTGACAGTAACAATGATGGCACACCAGAGTTCAATCTGGCGATTAATCAGCGCCTGGGCCTCGATTTGGTCGGCGGTCTGCGCGTGCTGTTGGAGGCAGATCTGCCTGAAGGCACATTTACGCATCAGGATCTGATCGAAACATCCAACAACGTGGGCCGCCGTGTGAACGGTCTGGGTCTCACCGAAGCCACGATCCAGGTGCAGGGCAACAGCCGCATTCTGGTCGAACTGCCGGGCGTGCGTGATCGTCAAACGGCTGTCGATACCATTCAGCAAACGGCGCTGCTGGAGTTTGTTGATTTCAAGGGCTTGACAGGTCAGGCGCAGGCGCTGGTCGGTCAGCGCATCATGACGAGCGAACAGGCCCGCCTCAATGGTCTGCGTGACAGTGCGGCGGCCCCGGCTGATCCAAAGGCCACACCCGATCCGAATATCCCGGCGGAGACGCCGCGTGTCATGCACCCCACCACCGGCCAGCCCTTTGAGACAGCCCTCACGGGTGGCTGTTTGCAGGCGGCCAGCGCCCAATATGCCCAGACGAGTCAGGCCGCTGTTGCCCAGTGGTACATCGCCTTTGAAATTAAGCCGGGTGACTGCACAACGAAATTCGCTACGTTCACGGGTGGCCGTGTCGGTGAGCCGATGGCAATCGTCCTCGATGGCGAAGTCCTGTCGGCCCCGCGCATCAATTCGGCGCTGTCGGATCGCGGCATCGTCGAAGGCAACTTCACCCAGGAAGAGTCCACCAAGCTGGCGCTGCAACTCCGCTCCGGTGCGCTGGCTGTGCCACTGAATGTCTTGAGCGTTGAAGAAGTCGGTGCGACTCTCGGCCAGCAGTCGGTGTCCCTCAGCGTGAAAGCGGGTTTCATCGGTGTGGTCGTCGTGTTTGTCTTCATGCTGGTGTACTATCGTGCGGCGGGCATCGCGGCGGATCTGGCGCTGCTGGTCTTCATTGTGATTGATCTGTCTTTGTTCAAGCTGATTCCCGTCACGCTCACGCTGCCCGCGATCACAGGCTTCCTCATCTCCATCGGCACGGCAGTGGATGGCAACATCCTGATCTTTGAGCGTATCAAAGAAGAGCTGCGTCATGGCAAGCCGCTGAATGAAGCGGTGGTGCTGGGCTTTGATCGGGCCTGGGCCTCGATTCGTGACTCGAACTTCTCGACCATCATCATCTGCGCCATCCTGTTCTTCTTCGGCCAGACCCCAGGCGCGAGTATCGTGAGCGGTTTCGCGGTCACGCTGGCACTTGGTTTGCTTATCAACTTGTTTACAGCGGTGCTCGTAACACGCACCTTCCTCTCACTGATCATTCGCCTCGGCTATAACACCATTGCCGGACGCCTCTGGCTCATGGGCATCTAAGGGAGACACAGATTATGTTTAATATCATCGAAAAGCGGCGCTGGTTCTTCCTGTTTTCAGCCTTCATCATCATTCCGGGGCTGCTGGTGATGGGCTATTCCCTCGTCAAAAACCGTGAGCTTTTCCGCCTTAGTGTCGATTTTACGGGCGGCAGCATCTACGACCTGACCTTTACGGCTCCCGGCTCAACCGAAGCCAATATCCGCTCTGTGTTTGCGGGCGTGGGCGATGAGAACGTCATCATCCAGCATCTTGGGGCCGATGACTCGAACCGTTGGTCGGTGCGTGGGGCCTACCAGGAATCGGTCACTGTTGAGAAGATTCTGACCGATCTGGGCAAGATTGCGCCGATTGACCGCGATAGCTTCCAGCAGTCGTCCGTGTCGGGGACGGTGGGCGAAGAAGTCAGCCGCACCGCTGTGCTGGCGACGATCTTTGCTTCGGTGGTCATCACAGGCTTTATCGTGCTGGCCTTTCGTCAGGTTCCGAATGCCGCCCGTTATGGCGTGAGCGCGATTGCGGCTATGGTGCATGACGTTCTCGTGGTCATGAGTGTTGCCTCCCTGACAGGCTTGTTGTTCGGCTGGGAAGTCAACGCGCTCTTCCTCACGGCCATCCTGACGGTGGTTGGTTTCTCAGTGCAGGATACTATCGTCATCTTTGATCGTATTCGTGAGAATATTCCGCTGCATCTGGGCGAACCTTACGAAACGATTGTCAATCGCAGCGTGTGGGAGACCATTCATCGCTCGATTGCGACCCAGCTTAACGCTTTTTTCATCATGGTGGCGCTGCTGCTGTTTGGCGGCGAGACGACCCGTCAGTTCATCCTGCTGCTGTTCGTGGGCTTGCTGACGGGCAGCTATTCATCGCTGTTTACCGCTGTGCCGCTGCTGGTGTCGTGGGAACAGGGCGAAATTCCCTTCACCGGTCCCTGGCGCGAACGCCGTGAACGGAATGAGACACGCACGCAGGCGGCTTCCTGATGGCGCTGCGGGAACAGACTCACACCATGCAGGCATTGACCACCCGCGAGGGCCAGCTCCATCTGCGTCAGGATGAGCCCGTTCCCGCCTTGCAGCCCGGTCAAGCGCTGCTGAGAATTCGGCGGGCGGGGCTGTGTCATACCGATCTGGAACTCGTGCGCGGCTACATGGGCTTCAGCGGTATCCTGGGGCATGAGTTTGTGGCCGATGTCGTTGAAGGGTCTCGGCAGTGGTTGGGGCGGCGCGTTGTGGGGGAGATTAACGTGGCGTGCGGCACATGCGATATGTGCCGCCACGATATTCCCTCGCAGTGTCGCAATCGCACCACCGTTGGGATTGATCGGCATCCGGGAGCCTTTGCCGAGTATCTGGCCCTGGATGAGCGCTGTCTCCATGCCATCCCCGATCATGTGAGCGATGATGCAGCGGTCTTCGTTGAGCCGCTGGCAGCGGCACTGCACGTCCTTGAGGCGGTTCATATCGTGCCAGGGGATCGCGTGGTGCTGGTAGGGGCGGGAAAACTCGGCCTGCTCATCGCCCAGGTGGTGGCCGCGATAGGCGCAAATCTCACGGTCATCGCACGGCAGGAGAAGACACAGCGGCTTTTGCAGCGCTGGGGCATCCCCGTTGCCCAATGGGAAGACCTTCCATTGGCGCAGGCCGATGTCGTGATTGAGAGCACGGGGACGCCCGAAGGCTTTGAGGGGGCGATGAACCTTGTGCGTCCGCGTGGCACGCTGGTGATGAAAAGCACGTTCGTCGGCCTCACGTCTGCAAACCTGACGAAAGCCGTGATTGACGAGATCGCGCTCGTGGGCAACCGCTGCGGGCCGTTTGATGCTGCGATTCGGCTGCTGGTGCGTGGGCAGATCGACACCGCCTCCTTGATCGACGCCCGCTATCCCTTCGCGGAGGCACTGACGGCGTTTGACAAGGCGCAGCAGCGTGGCATCCTCAAGGTTATCCTGGATTTTTAGCCAACTCGGTCTTGCGAGGGGGTCAAAATCTTGGTATGATTCCTAACATCATCGCCACTGTAGCTCAATGGCAGAGCACTCGCTTCGTAAGCGATAGGTTATCGGTTCAAGTCCGATCAGTGGCTCTCGGAAAAACCCGTCTTCTGCGGGTTTTTCGCGTTTTATACGAGGACGCCGAAGGGAAAATGACGTGTCCACGAAACGGCCCATAACAATTGGTGTCGCCGGGGGGACGGGATCGGGTAAGACCACCGTTGCCACACAGATTCTGGAACGAGTTGGTAGCCATCACATCGCTTATCTTCCCCACGATGCCTACTACAAAGACCTTAAAAATATGCCCCTGGATGAGCGGCGTCAGGTCAATTTCGATCACCCTGATTCTCTCGATACCCACATTCTCATCGAAAATGTCAAACAGCTTCAGCAAAATCAGCCGACCTCTGTGCCTGTGTATGATTTTACGCAGCACGTTCGCGCTCAGGACACGATGGCGGTCATGGCACAGCCGATCATTCTGGTCGAAGGCATTTTGATCTTCGTTGAGCCGGAACTGCGTGAGCTGCTGGATATTAAAATCTTTGTCGATACCGATGCCGATATTCGCTTCATTCGCCGCCTCAAGCGCGATATCTCTGAGCGAGGCCGCACCGCCGAATCGGTCATCGAACAGTATCTCTCGACGGTGCGCCCGATGCATCTCAAATTCGTGGAACCGACCAAGCGCTATGCCGATGTGATTATCCCGGAGGGCGGTTTTAACTTCGTGGCGATTGACATGATCGCAGATCGTATCCGCAGCATGATGATGCAGAATTAAAGTCCCCTCACCCCAACCCCTCTCCCACTGCGCGGTAGAGGGACTTTTCACCGAAGAAGCGCCGTGAAGCCCCGCGCTTTAGCGATGGGGAGGTAAGGCGTAAAACTTGTATTTCCGCCCCTGATGTGTTAGAAGGCTCTTAGCACCTTAACAAAGGACTGAGA
>DAOTUR010000422.1:0-4495 GCA_034436915.1 Anaerolineae bacterium | reverse complement strand
GTTTAAAGCAGGCCCAGATCGTCAAGATCAGCGAAGAAGAACTTGAGTTTCTCACGGGCAGCGACAGCGGCTACAGCCTGTGGAAAGATCATATGCAGGTCATGATCGTGACACATGGGGCCAAAGGCGCGACGTTGTACACCGAGACGGGCAAGACGCACTGCCCCGGTTTCAGCGTCGTGTCTGTCGATACGACGGGCGCGGGCGATGCCTTCGTCGCGGGCTTCCTGGTGGCGCTGCTAGAGCAGGGCGGCCTACACGATCCGATGGCGCTGCTGCGCTTTGCCAATGCGTCCGGCGCACTCACCACCCAGTCCAAAGGCGCGATTCCAGCCTTGCCATTGCGTTCCAGAGTCGATGCCTTCTTACAAGAGCATCCCCAGGAGATAGCCCGATGACTACCCTGCAAATTGACACCCAGATTCAAGCCTCGCTGGATCGCACACGCCCGTATCTGGCCCCTTTGTTGCAGCGGCTGGCGCTGACTTACGGCCTGCCAATGGGCGCGGCGGTGATCATTGCGATCCTCGTCAAGCCGATTCTGGCGAGTGTGCTGCCCGTGATCCCCGATTCAACCGCCACGATTCTTGTGCTGGCGCTCAATATGTTTGTGCTGGTGCGCGGTTGGGGCTGGATGGAGACGCGCTATGGCGGGACAAAGTTGTTCGTGCTGTACAACCTCGTCAGCCGCGCCCGCCGCGATTTCAAACGCCTGAGCACCCAACCGTCTCTCGATGCGTCGCTGGTTGACAAGGGCTTGCAGCAGCTTGAGCGCTCCGAGCATAATTTTATCGAGGCGATGCAGGGGGTTGTGACGGGAGAGTCGCAAAAGAGCGTGTAATAGCGCCAACACGATAATCGTAGGGACAGGGCCGGCCCTGTCCGTTCATCGCGTGAAAATGGACAGGGCAGGCCCTGTCCCTACACGAATCATGCATAACATTTTGCATTATCAAACGGTCTCTAAGTTGCTGCAAATGGGACACGGCGTGCCGTGTCCCTACACAAATGATTGAATATCACCGCCCCGCACGCGGCCCCATGATCACTGCCTTGTCAGACGCCGACAGTTTCAACACGGGCTGATCATACGGCGTGAGCCACTGATTCCATCCCCCCGCGCTGAAAAAATGCTTGGCAAAGGTGCTGAATTTGTTCGTGATTCCCGTGCGAAGTTCAGCAGGCATAAACAGAAGCGGATTGATAATCCAGAGATTTTTATAGCGCACTTCCAGATGGAGGTGCTGCCGTGTGTCTTCAATCTCTCCCATCGGGGTATCCGGCGTCACAGCTTGTCCTGCTGCTGGCGAGACCACCTTCCCCATATGCCCATAGATGATCGTCCAATCAGCGCCAACTTTCACGCGCACAAAATTGGGCGAATAGGATTTGCCGCCAAGCTCAACCTTTTCCACCACGCCGTTGACCCCGGCCAAAATTGGGGCATGGACTTTACTGTTGCCATAATCCACGCCACCATGCAGCGCCTGACAATAAAAATACATCTTCTGCATACTTGGATTGGCATTGGTACTCAGGTTAAAGGCAAAGGGCGTATTCCCAAAATATTGGAACCAGGCGGTCTGATCCAGCATGACGGGATGCTTCTGAAACAATATCGGACATTGAATTTTTGCGCCCGTTGGCAGAGTCACAACATCCGCTTCGACGGGGCCAATCATCGTGCCTGCGGCTGGGGCCGTCGTGACGGTGACGGTTGTACCTGCATCTGGAGTCGTCGTGACTGTGACGGTTGTGCCTGCGGCTGGGGCAACCGTCACACTGACTGTGGACTGGGCCGCATCAGCAACAACCTCCTGCATGAAGACCTTTGACTTGTTCTCTGATCCCTCGGCAGACCAGCCCAGGGAATGCTGCCACCAGATGTAGCCCCCGCTCACAGTGCGCGATTCAGGCGTGACGGTGATCTGTTCGCCATTCTGGAGCTGCTGCTTGAGAAACGAGGCGGTGGTATTCGGTAATGCACGAATTTTGAGCGGCCCATCGACCACGCGGAACAGCTTAGATGCAGTCATAATTTCTAGTTCTCCCTCTACATGAACGGCAATCCAGGGACTAACCCCTATCATCTATAAAATATGAGAAAAGGCTCATTCTGTAAATCCCCCTAAATAAAATACGCCGTCAGGGGGGACAGCGTACCAAAAATGGATTATGGGGTTGGCTTGAACAGCAGACACTCTTTAACTGCCTGCTGTTTTGGGCTTCATGGGTTACGGGCGGCTCATGCGCCGATGAAACGGCCTGAACCAATGCGCCAGGATCAGCGCTGCCCTTCCTTATCACATAGTAAATATACTTTATTAAAGAGGCGTGTATGGAGTCCATCAGGTTGGTGAGCAAGCGGACAAAATACATCGGTATAAACGAGGTTATCGATTTTTGCATCATGCCATAGGTTCTCAACAAGTCACAACGTTTTTGTAGGGGCGCAGCGTGCTGCGCCCTGATAATTTGTAGGGGATTGAACGTGGGCAGGATGTATCCTGCCTCTACAAACCCACGATTCTCACGGATAGGTGAATGATTACTTTTGCATCATGCAATGAGATCGCAACAAGTCACAACGTTTTTGTAGGGGCGTGAGAGTGCTGCGCCCAATCATGCCGAATGCCCACATGACAGGGCGCGATGCATCGCGCCCCTACGATATTCCTATCGGGCCGCAGTCGCCACAGGCGTGAGGCCAAGCTGCGTCGGCACAGGCGCAGAGGGCGGATACGAGCTGAAGATCAGATAGGGCGGTGTGGCCTGATCGCGCAGCCCCGTGATGATCAGCGTATAGTAGCGCCCCGCGCCCAAGCGCAGCTTGGGCAGTGTCGTCAGTGGGGTGAACGTCCCATCGCCATTATCAATCGCCACGTCAAACTCATACACCCCCGCCAGCACACTCGCGGCTGAATAGCCTGTGCCTGCGCCCACATACGCCAGCGGGAAGGCGACCTTTTTCATCACGACTTTATCGCCATTGAGCAGCGCAATCTCTTTGGCATCGGGAATGGCATTGAAGAGCGCAACCTGCGCCGTCCCTGGGGTGTCCGTGATGCGATTTTCCGGCGCGGTAACGACGCTGAACGAGCCAATTTGCAGCGATCCAATCGCCGCCACCAAATACACGCCACCCGCATCAAACGTCACCGTCTGGCGCAAAAACGCCTGATCGAGCGATTCATTGGTCAGCACCAGTGACAGCGTATGCGTCCCCAATGCGACGTCCTGATAGGCGGTCATCTGGTTGCGGGCGAGCGTCCCCAAAATTTGCGAGTCGATGTAAAACAGGAAATCCGGCGTCCCCGGCGCAAAATGCCCGAAGCGCACCTGAGCCGTTCCCCCGGAGGAGGTCGAAGGCACAGCCAGCGTCACAGTGGCCGGGGCAGAAGCGGTGTCGGTGGGGTTCGGCACAAGGGCGGCCAGCGTCGAGGTGGGCACAACGACGACGGGCGTGCTGGCGGCAGGCGTGGCGGTGGGGATGATGACGGGTACGGCAATAACGGGCGTGCCATTCACGCCAATTGGCGTCCCGATCAGCAGCGTAAACGGCTTATCCAGCGTGCCAAAAATGACGAGCAAATAGGCGCGTCCCACGCCCAGACCGACGTTTGGCAGTTCCTTGACCAATTGCCCATCCGACAATTCGATGGTGAGGGGATATGACCCGGCCAGGATATTGCGCGTTTCCATGCCATCGTTGCCTTCGGGCCGTGTCCCCGGATAGGCCAGCAGGCGAATCAGGTCTTTCTCAGCCAGGCGAATCGTCAGCGGCGGATTGTTGGGGAAGGCATTGAACACGCTCAAGCGCGTGAGGCCGGGCGCAATCGCCTGCATATCCTCCACGACAGCATGAAGTTTGAGGGAGCCATCGGTGCGGCGTCCGGCCAGCGCCAGCGTCACCCACTCGCCTGCCTGGAGATTGAGCGTAAAGGGCGTAATCAGCGGACGATCCACCGTGCCGCCGACTGGCGTGATCGTAACGGTATGCGCTCCACTGGTCAGATCGCGCCAGTCGCTGAGACTGGCAAGCGTGATGCCTTGCAGCATGAGGGTGTTATCGAGATAGATATCAACGTCCGGCACATCAATCGCAAAATGGCCTAAGCGCCAGTGTGCGCCATCAGGCGATTGGGCGAGTAACGGCCACACACCCAGAATCAACAGGCAGCCCAACAACCAGAACCAACGACGCATGATTTTCTCCCTGGAGGTGATTTTTATGCACGGGATTGTAACATAAAGCGCAGATGAGACACACGCGAGGGTCTGATGGAGGGGCGCGATCATTATCATCGTTGATTGGTGGTATTCAACCCCTCTCCCCGCTCTCCCCACTTCGTGGAGAGAGAGCCAAAGCCTCTCCATGCACAGCGGGGAGGGGTTGGGGAGGGGTCTACGCCACCACCTCATACGACAGTACAATCGCATCGCCAATTGACAGCAGGCAGCCCGGAATCAGCGGCATGATGCCTGTGGGCCGAAT
>DAOTUR010000421.1:0-4354 GCA_034436915.1 Anaerolineae bacterium | reverse complement strand
AAGGCGTACCACAGCAGTGAGTTTCATGCTTGTCGTATAACACAAATGTCCCGTTTATTCAACACCTGGAAGAGAGGACAAGGCGCACTCCCTCCCCATGCCTCAAGGCAGGGGTCTCGTGCGCCGATTCGATGAAGTCATCGGGCAGATGCTTTGTCTGGCGCATATCATTGAGCGTACCCACAGCATGGGCGGCGTCTTTTTCCATCATGCGGCCCTGGGCGAGCGCCACGTAATACTCATCCCATGTCCATGCTCCTTCAAAGCGATAATGCAGAATACGATGCAACACGTCGTACCATTCAACGATCACAGGCATATCGATTAAATCCCCTTCCCTGTTAATGATTCTTCATAGGAACGAATCGATAACAAGTCTTAACCATACATGATTCGTGGTGAAAATGCGTCTCATGTTACAATAGGCTGATCATCCACCGTCCCGGCGACAATACCATGACCCCTCCCATTGAATTAACGCCTGAAACCTATCTCAATCGTGAACTGAGCAATATTCAATTTCAATGGCGCGTCCTGGCGCTGGCGCAAGATCACACTGTCCCGCTGCTGGAGCGCGTCAAATTTCTGGCAATCGTCGCCAACAACCTCGATGAATTCTTCATGGTACGGGTGGCGTCGTACATTCATAAGGTACAGCTTGGCTTGACATCCAGCCGTCCCGATGGATTTACCCCTACGGCTCTCCTGCGCCGCATCCGTGACGAAGTGTCGGATTTGATGCACACGCAGCGCGATATCAAAGAGCAGCTTGTGAGTGAACTCGCCAAGCAGGATATCCATCTGCTCACATCGGCGGATTTGACCAGCGAAGAGCGGGCCGCCGTGCGCGATTATTTCTATGAGGCGGTCTTCCCGGTTCTCACGCCGCTGGCTGTCGATCATGCCCGTCCGTTCCCGTTTATCTCCAATTTGAGCATCAATCTGGCGATCTACCTGGAACATCAGAACGCCGATAAAACTATTGAGTTCGCCCGCATCAAGATTCCGACGCACGATGTGCTGCCACGTCTGCTGCGCGTGGAGAAAATTCTGGCCCGCTACAGCGACACCGTACAGCAGTCGCCGGATTCGTACCGCTTCTTATGGGTCGAAGATATTATTCAGGACAATCTCGAAGCCCTCTTCCCTGGCATGAATGTGCTTGAGGCCGCGCCGTTCCGCGTGCTGCGCGATGCCGATATTGATTATGAGCACGAGCAGGACCAGGACAGCCCCGATCTGGACGTGATGGAACTGATCGAAAACAGCGTGCGCGAACGGCGCTTCGGGCCTGTGGTGCGCGTGGCCGTGCCGCCGGGCATCAGCGAACGCCTGCTGAAACGCATTCTGGATGGCCTGGAAGTGGCATCGCCCGAAGTTGTCCACAGCATTGAGGGCACATTGGGCATGGCCGATCTGTTCGAGCTGGCCGGCATCGAACGCCCGGATTTGAAATTTCCGTCGTTTGTGCCACGCCTGCCGGAGCCACCGGGAAATGAAAACATCTTCTCCGCGATTCGGCGCGGCGATATTTTGCTCCATCACCCCTACGACTCGTTCATGCCCGTCGAAGAATTCTTCCGTCAGGCGGCGCAAGACCCAGATGTGCTGGCGATCAAGGCTACGCTGTACCGCGTCGGCAAAAACTCGCCCGTCGTGCAGGCCTTGATGGAGGCGCGAGACAACGACAAGCAGGTGACGGTTCTGGTTGAACTCAAGGCCCGCTTCGATGAAGAGAACAATCTGGGCTGGGCGCGGGCGATGGAAAATAAGGGCGTCCACGTCATCTACGGCGTGGAGGAACTGCCCGTCAAGACCCATGCCAAAATTTCGCTGGTGGTGCGGCGCGAAACCGATGGCGTGCAGCGCTATCTCCATCTCGGCACAGGCAATTACAACGCCTCCACTGCTCGCCTCTACACCGATATGGCGATTCTCACCGCCAACCCGCAGTTGGCCGATGATGCCAGCCGCCTGTTCAATCGGCTGACAGGCTATGCGCCGGCCACGCACTATAAACGTCTGCTGGTGGCCCCGGAGCATCTGCTCAACCGCCTGCATGACTGCGTGGATCGTGAAATTGCCGCTGCCGAAGCGGGAAAACCTGCCCGCCTCATCTTCAAGATGAATCAGCTTGAAGAAGACACGCTGATTCAAAAGCTGTACGCGGCCTCACAAGCGGGCGTCAAAGTTGATCTGATCGTGCGCGGGTTGTGCTGCCTGTGGCCCGGTCTGCCCGGCATCAGCGAGAATATTCGCGTCACCAGCACGGTAGGCCGCTTCCTCGAACACAGCCGCATCTATTATTTCCAGAACGCACCGGATGATCAGCAGATCTATCTGGGCAGCGCTGATCTCATGCGGCGCAATCTTTACAATCGCGTTGAGATTCTCTTCCCCGTGATCGACCCTCGGCTGCGTTTGAAGATTATGCGTATTCTGGGGACGACGTTGGCCGACAATCAGGCGACGTGGGAGCTGGGAGCTGAAGGCAGTTATCACAAGATCGGCGTAAAATCTGATATCACGCCCGTAGAGTCGCAGCAGATTTTCATGCAAAACAGCTTCGGCCTGGAAATTCTGCCCTGAAGTGTGTTATGCACTTATTGTTTGGTCGCAACCCCTCACCCTCGGCCCCTCTCCCACAAGGGTAGAGGGGTGCAAAACAGGGCAAGGCCATTCATTACAATACATCTCGTTGTGATACAACAAAGCGGAAGAGAGTTTTGACCCCACTCCGCCTCGCCCACAGAGGGCGAGGCGGTTGGTAATTGTTCACCTATCCATGAGAATCGTGGATTTGTAGGGGCAGGATATATCCTGCCCACGTTAAATCTCCTACAAATCACCGGGGCGCGATATATCGCGCCCCTACAAGAGCCTTCGTCGCATGGATAGGTGAATCATTACAGCTAATTGAACGTGATCTTTTTGTTGTCATTCGGATCGAGTGCCGCACCTTTGACATCGGCTATCGCATTGACCCAGAATTCATCGTGCGAGTCGTCGGCCAGTTGGCCCAACTTCCCAATCGCCCCCAGAACGCCGCCGCTCTCTGCCAGACGCTGTTCACCCGTTTTGCGACGGGTAAAGGCCAGCGTAAACGGATACTCTTTGCTCTCGCCTGCCTTGATATCAAACGGTTGATTAGTGATGATATTTTCGCCAATGGAGTAATCATTGCTGACGCGTTTTTCGCCCGTCCCCTCGGTATGAGTTTGTTTCATATTGACGGCAACTTTGGTAATATGCTGATCCTGCTTGGCGATGATGCGGATAACGCCGGTCAATGTGTCGCTATCACCAGTCAGATTGCTCGGAATATCGAGCTGCACCGTAATACCGACCATGCCAACAAACTGCTTGAGTTTAGAAAACATAAAATTCCCCCTTCTTGAACGATGAATTTCATCATATGCAGAACTTATCGCACGGTCAATAAGTTCCGTAGGGGGAAATTTTTATGGGAGGTGAACGCAAGCCGCCTGCATCACAGATCACTTTTGCTTCGGGTTCCGCTGGATGATCCCACACCATACGCCATCTGAGATAAAGGAAATCGATCAACCATGCCTGTTTTAAAGCATCTCTTCCAGAATAACCGTGCCTGGGCCAGCAGAATCAAAGAGCGCAATCCTCACTTCTTTGAGACGCTGGAAGCCCAACAGTCGCCGCAGTACCTGTGGATTGGCTGTGCCGACAGCCGCGTCCCGGCCAATGAGATTATTGGCCTGCTGCCCGGCGAGGTGTTCGTGCATCGCAACGTGGGCAACATCGTCGTGCATACCGATTTTAACTGCCTGTCGTGCATTCAATATGCCGTTGAAATTCTCCAGGTCAAGCACATCATCGTGTGCGGGCATTACGGCTGCGGCGGCGTCAAGGCGGCGATGCAAAACAATCAGCTTGGCTTGATCGATAATTGGCTGCGGCATATCAAGGACGTGTATCAAAAATATCAGGAGACGTTAGAGGCCATTCCTGATGATGCCGATCGGCTGGCGCGGCTGTGTGAATTCAACGTGTTTGAGCAGGTCAAAAACGTCTGCCACACCACGATTGTCCAGAGCGCCTGGAATCGCGGCCAGGAATTGGCAGTACACGGCTGGATTTATCATCTGCATGATGGCCTGATCCAAGACCTCAACGTCCATATTGCCAGGATGGATGATATCTCGGCGCTATATCAAATGGAGACGCCACATCCCATCCTGCATAACCTATAAGAAGCCGTTTGATAATGAAATTTGTAATCTCAAAACAGGGTCATCATGCTGTTTTTGAGCCATCGTCTTGATCGTAACGCCCTGTTTGGTCTTTTGTAGGGGCACGATGCATCGTGCCCCTACAAAAG